>JBHEKO010000125.1:0-6052 GCA_041859475.1 Candidatus Hydrogenedentales bacterium | reverse complement strand
GGATTCCGGCATCGCTTCAGCGGATTGAACCTCCCGCTCGTTGCCAGGGCCGGCTTCTGCGTCCTGCGGACCAAGCGCAGGAGGCGACGTAGGCATCACCATGGCCACCGGTTCCGGGGAGTGCCCCACGGCGACATAGGTGAGGGCCGGGCACGCCGCCATGAGCGCAAGTGCGCCCACCATCACGGCGTAGCGCAGGCGCGCGGATCGGCGCCGCAACACCAGCATGCACAACGCGGCCAGTACGCCGAGCGCCGCGCCTTGCCACAGAAACGAGGCCAGCGTCAGCAACACGCGCGCACACCATTCCGACGCCAGGATTGTCTCGATGTTCATCGCTGGTCCTCCACTCGCTTTTCGATCAGCCGATGCAGTTCTTCCAATTCCGTTTCGTCGATCTCGCCCGATTCGATAAGGTGCAAGACCGCCGCCTTCGCGGACCCGTCGAATACCCGGTCCACCGTGTCTCCTAACATGTCGCCCATCGTGCGCGAGCGATCGACTTTCGGACGGTACACATAGCCGCCGCCCTTCTTCGTCCGGCGCAGATATCCCTTGTCCGTCATGATGGACATCATCGTCATCACCGACGTGTAGGCGAGCTCGCGCGTTTCCGACAACGCCTCGCGCACCTCGCGGACCGTACACGGGCCGTCCTTCCACAGGACTTTGAGGATTTCGAGTTCGAGTTCGGTTGGAAAGCGGGAGGCGGGTCGTGTCATGGCAAATACCCTCACGTGCGCCGGAACGGACCTACTAATTCGTTAGTAGAATACCCCGTTTGCGCCGGGCTGTCAATACCTACGAACGAATTAGTAGGAAGAGCGGTTGACGGTGAAGCCAAGATAAATTGACTCCCTCGCGTCCACGCCCAATTTCTCATTCCCATTCGCCTGTGGTACGCTTGCCCCTCGTTGCAAGCGTCCGAAGAGGGACCGTGTAAGGAGAGCAGTATGTCGATCAAACCGACGGCCGCGTTTCAAGGGAAGGCCTCGACGGCGGACCAGTCTCGATATCGCATTACCGAAGAAACCATGGGGACCGTGGTCATCTTTGGGGCCACGGGCGATCTGGCGAGTCGAAAGCTGATCCCCGCGATTTACAATTTGTGGAACGCAGGTTTTCTGCCCAAGCGTATTGCCGTGGTCGGTGTGGCGCGGCGTCCGAAGACGGACGCGCAATTCCGCGAGGAGATGTGCGAGGCCCTGAAGAAGTTCTCGCGCACGAACCACGGGTTGGGAGATTCCTGCGACCCCTTCGTTTCCAACGTCTACTATCACCAGCTCGAATTGGGCGATGCCGAGGGATACAAAGGCCTGCGCACGCGCCTCGACGATCTCGACACCCAACTCGGCGCGCCGGGAAACCGCTTGTTTTATCTGGCCGTTGCGCCCGAATACTTCGCGCCAATTGTCGAGAACCTGGGCGGGGCCGGGCTGGTGCGCGCCGTGGGCGAAGAACGGTATTCGCGCGTGGTTGTGGAGAAGCCGTTTGGACACGATCTCGAATCGGCCCGTCTGCTCAACGCGCAAATCAGCGCTGTCCTTGCGGAAGATCAGGTCTATCGCATCGACCACTATCTCGGAAAAGAGACGGTCCAGAACATCTTCGCGTTCCGGTTCGGCAACGCAATCTTCGAGCCGTTGTTCAACCAGAAGTATGTCGACCACGTGCAGATCACGATGGCTGAAACCGTGGGCATGGAGGGACGCCGCGGCGCGTTCTACGACAAGACCGGGGCCTTGCGCGACGTGGTACAGAACCACTTGCTGCAACTGCTGTGCCTCGTGGCCATGGAGCCCCCCGCGTTGCTCGGCGCGAAACACACGCGCGACGAAAAAGTGAAGGTCCTCAGCAGCGTAAGCATCCCCGATAAGGACCCGCTGCCCGCGTGGTGCGTGCGCGGCCAATACGCGGAGAGTCCCGGCCAGCCGGGCTACCTCTCCGAAGAAGGCGTCGCGCACGATTCGGTGACGGAGACGTATCTTGCGTTGCGGCTTCACGTGGACAACTGGCGTTGGGCGGGCGTGCCCTTCTTGCTGCGCGCCGGCAAACGCCTCAAGTCGCGCGTCACGGAGATTGCGATTCAGTTCAAGCAACCGCCGATGCACTTCTTCCGCGAGATCGGCATTCCCGTGCCGATGGCCAATATGCTCGCGTTTCGCATTCAGCCCGACGAGGCCATTTCGCTGCGCTTCAACGCGAAGCCGCCCGGCATGGAGATGGGCATGCAACCCGTGAACATGGATTTCGACTACGGCACCACGTTCCAAGAAGATTTGCCCGAGGCCTACGAGCGGCTCTTGCTGGACGCGCTTCGCGGCGACACGACGCTCTTCATGCGCGCCGACGAAATCGACTACGCATGGCGGATCGCTACCGACATCGCGACGACGTGGGAAGGCTCGGGCCCGCCGGAGTTGTACCGGCCCGGCACCTGGGGGCCATCCGAAGCCAATCATCTCTTCGCCCACAGTGAAGGCACGTGGCGCACCCCGTAGGGAAGTGACAGCCGTGGATACAGCGCTGGGCGAAGCCGGCAAGGTGCCGGGACCTGTGCGGGGGGGGCGCAAGGGCCATCCTGCCGCGCCATGCGGCAAAGAGCCGGCTGGAGGCCAGCGATACAACTCACAAGATCAACCGCTACAATACACAAGGCCGCGACGGAGCATTTCTGTCGGTACTTGCAGAGTCAGACCAAGACCTGCTCGGAGGTGCCTCCGAACAGGTCCTTGGCCAAGTCAAGCTTGCCGGACGACATATGTCCGCTGAGTCAAATGTATTCGCTGAGATCAAGCAGAAAGATCGAAGCGATCGAGATTCATGACTTTGCTCCATGCAGCGACAAAGTCATTGACGAACTTATCCTTCGCGTCCTCACTGGCATAAACCTCGGCGATAGCTCGTAGCTCGGAGTTTGAACCAAAGACGAGATCGACGTCGCTGCCAGTCCACTTGACCTTGCCGGCGGCGCGGTCGTGTCCCTCGTAGACGTGCTCGCCTTTGGATGACTTTTCCCACGACGTGTTCATGTCGAGCAGATTCACAAAGAAATCGTTGGTCAAGGTTTCAGGTTGATCCGTGAAGACACCGAGTTTGGAGTTTCCGGCATTGCTACTCAGAACCCGCAAGCCGCCGATTAGCACGGCCATCTCCGGCGCGGTCAGCGTCAGTAATTGCGCCCGGTCCACCATCAGCTCTGTTGCCGGTCGATCCGTTCCCTTTCCGACATAGTTGCGGAAACCGTCCGCCTTCGGTTCAAGCACGGCAAAGGACGCCGCATCGGTCATCTCCTGAGATGCATCTGTACGCCCGGGGGAGAAGGGAACCTGAACATTGTGGCCGGCTTTATTCGCCGCCTCTTCAACCGCTGCACACCCACCCAGCACGATCAGGTCAGCCATCGAAACCTTCTTGCCGCCGGACTGTGCACTGTTGAAGTCTTTTTGTATCTTCTCCAGTTTCTGCAGGACGGCTGCCAATTGTGCCGGGTCGTTGACTTCCCAGTCCTTCTGTGGAGCCAGCCGAATGCGGGCCCCGTTCGCGCCACCACGCATGTCGGAACCGCGGAATGTCGAAGCCGACGCCCAAGCGGTCGAGACCAACTGCGAAATGGACAGTCCGGAAGAAAGGACCTTTTCCTTGAGGAGGGCGATGTCCTGCGCACCGATCAGTTCATAATCGACCGCGGGGACGGGATCCTGCCACAACTGCGGTTCTGTAGGAACGAGTGGGCCGAGATACCGCGAGGCGGGGCCCATGTCGCGGTGCGTGAGCTTGAACCATGCCTTTGCAAAGGCATCTTCAAACTCTTTCGGGTTTTCGAAGAACCGTTTCGAAATCGGCCCATAGATCGGGTCCATCTTCAGCGCCAGGTCGGTGGTGAACATCATCGGCGCGTGGCTCTTCGATGGATCGTGAGCATCCGGCACGGTTCCCTTGCCCGCGCCATCCTTGGGAGTCCACTGGTTGGCGCCCGCCGGGCTCTTTGTCAATTCCCATTCATAGGAGAATAAATTAGAAAAATACATGTGAGACCATCGCGCCGGGGCGCTGGTCCAAGCGCCTTCCAGGCCGCTGGTGATGGTGTCTCCGCCCTTGCCCGTGCCAAACGTATTCTTCCAGCCGAGACCCTGTTCCTCAAGGCTGGCGCCTTCGGGCTCCGGACCGACGTGACCGGCCGGACTCGCAGCGCCGTGGGACTTGCCGAAGGTGTGACCGCCCGCAATCAGTGCGACCGTCTCCTCGTCATTCATCGCCATGCGGCCAAACGTTTCACGGATGTCCTTTGCCGCGGCCAGCGGGTCCGGATTGCCGTTTGGACCTTCGGGATTGACGTAGATCAGGCCCATCTGAACGGCTGCCAGCGGATTCTCGAGCTTGCGGTCGCCGCTGTACCGTTTGTCGCCAAGCCACTCGGATTCCGGCCCCCAGTATGCGTCTTCTTGCGGCTCCCAGACGTCCTCGCGACCGCCCGCGAACCCAAGCGTCTTGAACCCCATCGACTCGAGAGCACAGTTACCAGTGAAGACCATCAGGTCGGCCCATGAAATCTTTTGGCCGTACTTCTGCTTGATCGGCCATAACAGCCGGCGTGCTTTGTCGAGGTTGGCGTTATCCGGCCAGCTATTCAACGGGGCGAAGCGCTGCGTTCCGTCCGAAGCGCCACCACGGCCGTCGGATACGCGATAGGTTCCGGCGCTGTGCCAGGCCATGCGGATGAAAAGCGGTCCGTAGTGACCAAAGTCCGCGGGCCACCAGTCCTGCGACGTCGTCATCAACGCATCAATGTCTTTCTTCAGTGCCGCCAGGTCAAGTTTCTTGAATTCCTCCGCGTAATTAAAACCCTCGCCCATTGGATTCACCTTCTCAGAATTCTGACTGAGGATGTCCAGGTTCAGCTGATTCGGCCACCAGTCTTTGGATGACATAGCCCCCGCCGCCGTTGGCCGGTGGGCGACGGACATCTGGCCTGTAACCGGACACGTGGCCGCCTCTCCGCCGCTTGTCGCCGGAGGAGCGGCTTGGGCGTCGTCGGCCACTGCGGTTCCGGCACTTGCCCCGACAAGACAGCCTACAGCTAAGGCGACAATCCAAACAGGACATCTTCCGCGGCGCGGCCTCATCGCATGCCGTTGGGCGGCTCTCCTCATCGCGGGCCACATGCTTGCGTTTGACTTTCCTGACATGGCACTTCTCCTTGTGTTTACCTCAGCGGGGTAACTTGCGCCCAAATTCCTCTTCTTCTTGCTGATTCTCGGTGTCAGTCCGAATCTGGAGTCGTTGCACTACTCTTTGACTCCGTAGTGGTCAAAAAGTGCGGTGGATGGTGGTTAAGATTTGCAGCAGCCAATGGCGATATTTTGTAGTTATTAGAGTACGTTGTCAAGGGTCCCTCGGGGTACTTGTCCCTCAGGGTATTCTCTTTCCACTGTCCCCTCCTTTCGGTAGGGGGGCTTCATGATGTGAGCCGATACATGCGGCTGTTCGGGGTCGCCAACGCGGAGATGAAGAGGTCTCGCGTCCAAGGGTACTGCCCCGCGAAATTGCGCTTCTACTCTCCGCGGACCCGCGCCAGGTGAATCGCACTCTTTCCCTTTGTGAACCCTATCGCCCCCGGCACGGAAGACTTCGGTCGAATCGTAATCATCACGTGCACGAGATCCGGCACTTCTTCTGCGCTGTCAACCGGCGAAACGCCTCTCCCCGCTGTTTGCTCAGTTCCCCGTACACGTTCTCCCTGTCGCCTCTTGGTATAGGCACAACGTGACATAGACACCACGTGATACTTGCACTCCTATTTGGTATGCCTTAGGCTTTCTGCATCTTCCATCGCGAGAATCCTTCTCGTGTGCTTGGCGGCTCACGTTTGGGAGTTTCTCCGATGGACCCCCATATTTGTCGGATACCTGCTGCCTGCCCGGTAGAGCAGGGAATCTCTCGTTGGGTACTGGATGGACGAAGGGTGTGTCGCGTGTCCGTTCACATTTCCGAATCGCCTGCGGTAGAGGCGGCGGCTGCGTTCGCCGCGCTTTGCACATCGAGCGGAGAT
>JBHEKO010000331.1:0-3525 GCA_041859475.1 Candidatus Hydrogenedentales bacterium | reverse complement strand
CAACCATCGTCACCGCCGCCACCCTCGCCATGGGCTTCGCAGTCCTCGCCGTCGTATTTACCATTCTCGCTGTTCGCCAATTCACGCGCCTCGACCCACACGGGGAAATTGCACCATGAGCCTGTTGCCTCGCGGATTGCTGGCGCTCTGGGGGTTGCACGCCGCTTGCGTCCCCACTCTGCAATTGCCACCGGAGAGCCCAATCAGGTGAGCGCACAACTAATCGCTATATGCATGCTCGAATGGATGCTGCTGAAGGCACGGCTCCGAAAGTTCTGGAAACATGCGCGGAGTCCTATCGGGTTGCTCACGCTTGCAGGGTATACAATCCTTCTCGCAGGTTTCGTTTATGGATTCGCATCTGGCTACTTGACCGTCTTATTGCCACTCATTCTTATCGCCTATTCCCTATTGTTTCTACTCGAACTGACAATGGGCATACTATCGCCTTCGCGACACTTTGTGATTTGTTTGAACTATCCCGAGCTCCCATTGTTGCTCAACGGTCCATATGGGTACCGTGTACTCTACGCATATGGATTCATCCGACACCGCTTTTCCGATGGACTTGCTCAATTCCTTTTCGCGTCCTGCATCGTGCTGAATGGGCAACTGGGACTTGGCGTGAGTTTGATTCTACTGAGCGTTGCGCTCACATCATTTTTCATAATCGCAGGACAGCTTCGAATTCTCGGCTCAGTTGCCATCTCGGCAAAAACCAAGTACACGTCCTTGTGGCGAGTTTCCATTGCTGTCTATCGGATTGTGGGAGTTGTCATCCTTCTCGCCCTATTCATCTCGGCATGGTACGCTTGGCAGGAAGCGCGCGGCAGCGCTTCCACCCGCATTATCGAAGGATTCCGTGCTTTCGAGCGGCAGCCCCTCATCTCCCTATCGCTGGTTGGTCTCTATCCTTTTGTTCGCCGTATACATGCCGGTCTCGATTACTCGGAAATTGCATTCTGGAGCGTTGCTTGTTTATCGATTACAGCAGCCCTCTTCGTCGCTTCATTCCCCATGGCAGGGCGCGCACTTACCGCAATCTTGCTAGATACGCGCCCCGATGCCTCGATCGTGCGAACGCCCCGAAAGAAGAAGGACGCGGAGACGCCAAATCGAGAAGATCTCTGGCCGAGGCTCAAGCAGCTCCCGTCGTTCTCAGGTGTTGAGGCAATCGCGTGGAGACACCTGACAGTCATGTTGAGAAAGCAGCGCACTTCGCTGATGGTGCTCCCCGTCCTCCTTGCTCCGGCCGTCGCATTCGCCAAAACGCATATTCGACCATCGCCGTCTCCCGGGGACTCAATTGTCGCTTTCCAGTGTCTTGCGTTCTTTTTCTACCTCCTGGGTTCAACCCAATACCCCCATGATTTCAGAACTGACTCTCGCAACCTGTCGCATCTGAAGGTCCTGCCACACTCTCCAGGCCGAATTGCGGGTTCGGAAATCGTCGCTCCAACCCTCGCCGCAACGTGGCTCTTCATATGGATCCAGTGTCTAGCTGCTTACTTGAGTTCTTCCTGGCTTTTGGTCGTCCCTTCGCTTCTGCTCGCTCTTCCACTGGGACTATTTGTGACCTCTCTGTGCAACATGACCTTCCTCTGGAGTCCCCACGATTGGACCGGCAGAAGGAAGGAGAGCGGTCTATCACCTATGCAATTACGGATGTTCGCCTCATACGTGGGAGTCTTGTTGGCGTGCCTTCCGCTCGTTCTTGGCCCTGCTTACTCTGTGTGGCGATTGACAGGAGCTTCATGGGTCACCGGAGTCTTGGCTGCGGACTGCGTGCTCCTTGCTCTCAGCGCGCTCTTCATTCGCCTCACGGCGCGCGCCTTTGAAAGACTCGACCCCAGCATCTACGTTCTACGCTAGATCCTCCTTCCACTCCACTCGACCGGAATGCACTTGCCACCCTTTTTGTTGCATGCTGTAGCGGGAAGCAGCGCGAGACGATCCATAGCCAGGGGGTATCTGGGAGAAGTGCATGAGCGAGCAGCACGCGTGTTGCGGCGGACACGGCTCTGTGTCCGGCAATCCGTCATTGACGATAGACCCGGTCTGCCACATGAACGTCGACCCGGCCACGGCGAAGCATCGCCACACGCATGAGGGGATCGACTACTTCTTCTGTTCCGCATCGTGCGTGACCAAGTTCACCGAAGATCCCCCGAAGTATCTGCACAAGCCTCCAACGCCGCCGACCGCGTTTTCCGCCGATGCCTTTCGCGTCGCCGCGCCCGTAGCAACCGTAACCGCGCCCAAAGCCAAAGACGGACGCACCTACATCTGCCCGATGTGCCCCACCGTACGCCAGCAAGGCCCCGGCGATTGCCCACTCTGCGGCATGGCCCTCGAACCGGAATCGCTCGAGCTGGCTGCGGCCGAAATCGAGTACACATGCCCCATGCACCCCGAGGTGGCCGAAGAAGTCCCCGGCACCTGCCCCATCTGCGGCATGACCCTCGAAGCCCGCACCATCGTCGCCGAGGAGCGCAACCCCGAACTCGATGACATGACCCGCCGCCTCAAGATCGCCGCCGGGTTCACCATCCCCGTCTTCATGATTGCCATGTCCGAGATGGTCCCCGGCATGCTACTCACCCCCATCGCCCCCATGCGCGTCTGGGTCTGGGTTCAATTCTTCCTCGCCGCGCCCGTGGTGCTCTATTGCGGCTTCCCCTTCTTCGTGCGCGGCGTACGGTCCATCGTGTCGCTGCACCTCAACATGTTCACCCTGATCGCACTCGGCACCGGCGTCGCCTTTGCCTATAGCGTCGTCGCCATGCTCGCCCCCGGCCTCTTCCCCGAATCCCTGCGCGGCCACGGCGGAATGATTCCCGTTTATTTCGAAGCGGCCTCCGTCATCATCACCCTCGTGCTGCTCGGACAAGTCCTCGAACTCAAAGCGCGTTCGCGCACCTCCAGCGCCATCAAACAACTCCTCGGCCTCGCGCCGAACAAAGCCCGCATCGTCCGCGGCAAGGGACTCGAAGAGGACATTCCGCTGAACGAAGTCCGCGTCGGCGACCGCCTGCGCGTACGTCCCGGCGACCGCGTCCCCGTCGATGGCCTCGTGCTCGACGGCGCCAGCGTCGTTGACGAATCGATGCTCACCGGCGAGCCCGTCCCCGTCGAAAAGAAGCCCGGCGACCACGTCACCGGCGGTACGATCAACGGAAAAGGCAGCTTCATCTTTCAGGCTGAGCGTATCGGAGCCGACACGCTCCTCGCGCAGGTCGTGCGCATGGTCGGCGAGGCCCAACGCAGCCGCGCGCCGGTCCAGCGTCTCGCCGACGTTGTCTCCGGGATCTTCGTCCCCGCCGTCATCGTGTCGTCCATCGTCACCTTCGCCGTGTGGATGATGGCCGGGCCCGAGCCGCGCCTCGCCTACGCCCTCGTCAACGCCGTGTCCGTCCTCATCATCGCATGCCCCTGCGCCCTCGGACTCGCCACCCCCATGTCCATCATGG
Organism: Candidatus Hydrogenedentales bacterium; assembly: GCA_041859475.1. Classification (GTDB taxonomy): domain Bacteria; phylum Hydrogenedentota; class Hydrogenedentia; order Hydrogenedentales; family SLHB01; genus JAIBAQ01. The sequence continues at coordinate 55 of JBHEKO010000331.1, read as the reverse complement.
TCGGCGTCGGCCGCGGCGCAACTTCCGGCGTCCTCGTGAAGAACGCCGAAGCCCT
>JBHEKO010000599.1:0-9846 GCA_041859475.1 Candidatus Hydrogenedentales bacterium | reverse complement strand
AACTCCGAGGATTTCGTGTTCGACAATCAGATGCTTGCCCAGATCCTTTGGTACGATCACATGATTGCCGAAATCACGTGTCCGACGCGGTACTTCACCGAAGCGTCGTCCATCGGTCTTAAGCGTTCAATAAAGTACGGATTCGGATGCCTTGCAACCGCGTCGGCCTACCGCCTCGCGAAGTGGGGTCTCGTGACATCGAAGGTTTTTCCCAAGCCACAAAAGTGAGACGGCGCTTCGCAACGAGTCTGGAGTAAAGATGTCGCATCCGAACGAAAAGCGGTTCCGGGATTTTTTCGAGAACGAAGCCTACGTTGCGCTCAAGAACCATATTTACAATTACCAAGTCCGCAAGTGGGCTATCGAGAAGAGCTTGGTGGACGAAGGCCCCGACTTGGTTCTTGAGGTTGGGAGCGGATTGTCGCCGATCATCACGAGCTTTGAACGCGTCGTCTTTTCGGATATCACGTTCGAGGGGCTGTGGAATCTTCGTAGGGCCCATCCGAAAGGCTGGTTTGTGGTGGCGGATTGCAGCCGGCTTCCATTCAAGTCCGACGCGTTTTCGCATGCAGTCTCGTCGGAAGTGCTCGAACACGTGGAGCGCGACCAGGACGGGATCAACGAGTTGGCGCGCGTGCTGGAGAAGGATGGCAGGTTGTACGTTACGTTTCCTCACCGCAAGTTCTATTACTGGAACGACGACCGGTTTGTCGGTCACTTTCGCCGTTACGAGTTGCCCGAAATGCTGGACAAGCTGACCTCCGCGGACCTGCGTCCGGTGGAGGTTCGCAAGGTGTTGGGCCCACTCGAAAAGTTGAGCATGAGCTTTGCGATTTTCGTGCTTCCGCTGTTCGGTTCGTTCAAAGGCGGGGCGTCGGGGGCCAGACTGGCGTTCAAGTGGATCAACCGAGCCTACGCATACCTCGTGTGGCTGGACGCCAAGATAATGCCGCGCGCCATCGCTGCCGTGCTACTGGTCAAGGCGGATAAGCGGTAAGCGGGGAATCGCTTCCATTGAGCTGACGAGCCGCGGAGAGTGGCGGAACACATGAAGAGAAGATGCGAGAGGGGATTCGCGGGTAAGCGAATCCCCTCTCGTTTGTAATGCGGGACTAGACCTTCTTGAAGGCTTGATCGAGGTCGCCGATCAGGTCGTCGAGGTCTTCGATGCCGACGGAGATCCGGATTAGGTTCTGCGTGATGCCCATCTTCTTGCGGAACTCCTCCGGCATGGACACGTGGGTCATGGTCCAGGGGTGTTCGATGAGCGACTCGACGCCGCCGAGCGATTCGGCGAGCGTGAGCAGCTTGACGCCACCCAGCAGGCGGAACGCCTCTTCCTGGCCGCCTTTCACGCAGAAGCTGAACGTGCCGCCAAAGCCGGTCATTTGCTTCTTTGCGAGGGCGTGCTGCGGGTGGCTTTCGAGACCGGGATGTAGGACACGCTCGACCTTTGGGTGTTTCTCCAACCAGTGCGCGATGCCGAGGGCATTCTTGTTGTGCTCTTCCATGCGGATGGCGAGGGTCTTCAGTCCACGCAAGACCAGAAAGCAGTCCTGGGGACCGGCGCAAGTGCCAAGCGCGTTTTGCAGGAAGGCGAGCTTCTCGCCGAGGGCTTGGTCCTTCACGATGACCGCGCCGCCGACGACGTCGGAGTGGCCGTTCATGTATTTCGTGGTCGAGTGCATCACGATGTCCACGCCGGCATCGAGCGGACGCTGGAAGTAGGGCGACAGGAACGTGTTGTCGCACACGGTGAGGACGCCTTTTTCTTTTGCGACGCTTGCGATAGCCTCGAGGTCGATGAGGTTCATGAGGGGGTTCGTGGGCGTTTCGATCCAGATCATCTTGGTGTTAGGGCGAATCGCTTTTTTCACCGCGTCGATGTCGCGCAAGTTCACAAAGTCGATGGCCACGCCTTTGGGGGCGATGACCGACGTGAGCAGGCGATAGGTGCCGCCGTAGAGGTCATCGTGGACGATGATATGGGCGCCGGATTCGAGCATGGCGAGTACGGTAGCTTCGGCGGCCATTCCGGTGCCGAAGGCGAACCCGTGCGTGCCGCCTTCCAGGGCTGCGACGCAGTTTTCGAGGGCCTTGCGCGTGGGGTTGCCGCTGCGCGAGTAGTCGAAGGGGCCGGGTTGGTTGACGCCTTTGAAGGCAAAGGTCGAAGTCTGGTAGATGGGCGTCATGACCGCGCCGAACGCAGGGTCGGGGCCTTGTCCGGCATGAATCGCCAAGGTCTTGAATTGCATGCTAATCCTCCACATCAAAGTTCGGGCGACGTTGGGTACAGTGACAACTTCGCGGGACCGCGCGAGGGCGGCCGCAGCCGAAGGGGTCTGCCTGGGACAGCCAAATCCCGGGGAGGTCCCGTGCCGCGCATTGAAACATCGTGCGGCCGGTCCAGGATTCCCCATGCAGGTCCTTCTATTATAGGGGGGTGGGAATGCGCACCGCAAACGGGGCTGGCGAAGGGGGGGCTAAAGGAGCAAAGTGACGAAGAGGACTGACGGGGTCGATGGGACTGGGGGCCATGAAGTTGGGAGTCACGAAGTCCCGTGGTGAAGCCAAGAGCCGGCTGGAAGCCAGCGTTACAACTCACAAGATCAGTCGATACGATGCACTAGACGTTTTCGATAACGACGAGTTTTTCCGCCGCTTCGAGTTTCCCCCGGAGTAGCCCGACTATGGTCGCGCGCGGCAGCACGTGCTGTTGGCGGAAGCTGATGTCGTTGCCTGCCGCGTTCGGAGCGTTGCCCATGATTATGTTTATGCGATCCGCTTTTTGCAGCAGCTCGCAGAGCCGCGTCACGCCGCTGTCTTCCGCGCTCTGGGCAAGATCCTCACCGAATACGTTGAAGACCTGGTTCAAGGTGACTGCCCCTTCCGTTACCAAATCGATGCCGGGGAGATAGTAGTGCGGGGGGGCGATAAGGCTGGTCGCGTCTTGAGCAACCTGGAGTTTTGCGCCGAGAAAGCGGGCGACGATCATGGCGGTTGTCGCTCCGCAGACGACCTTTGTTCCCTCCATCGACAAAAAGCGTTTGGTAACGCTGGCGTCCAATGTGCGCGCGATGGGAGCCCCTGTGAAAATATTGACCACGTGGCCTTGTCGACACAGCGCGAGCGCCGCGGTGCAGTCATCCCCCGCGAGCTTTTTCCAATACGCTCGCGCTTGATCGTGCACTAGCTTTGGAATCCGTTGCGCAGGGGTGCGGTCGCTCAGCAGCGAACAGACGAAATCGCATACACCCTCCTCTCCCCATCCCTCGGGCAGGCCGGCGCCGAGTCCCGCCTGGGTGATGCCGTCGCTCATCAACAAAATGCCCTCATTCGGCTCGATAAAGCAATTCGCCTCGCCGATGATTGCGCGCTCGATCGTGGTGATGTGTTGCTTTAGAAGGGCGGCCGTACGGCGGTAGATCACGAGCGGCGGCGGCATTTCGTAGGTCAGTACGGTAGCTTGTCCATTGTTCAGGACTTGCAGAAGCGCGAAAGCGGCATAGGGGAGATTGGCCCCGCGCGCCCCGTTCATCGTTTGCACCAGGGCTTGAAATGCCTCACGCAGGCTGTAGCCGCGGCGTTGCAACTCAAGCAAGCGAGAGGCGCACAACGTTGCGGCGATGTTGGCTTTGATGCCCGACCCTAAGCCGTCGCAACACAGAACCGTCGCGTAGGCGGCGGTGCGCTCGACCTCAACCCTGTCGCCGCACACGTTTCCCGGCCGCTTCGAGCTTTGCGCCAATTCGATATCGACGTGCATGTACATAGCGCGAGCGTCACATCTGACGGTCGCCGGCCGTTTTCGGCTTCTCGGCGGCGAGGTTGATCATGTTGCGCAACAATTCTTCGCTGCGCGCGGTGCTTTCACCCAGGAACTGCGCTAGCTGCTGCGCAACGAGCACCTGATGTTCCATCAAGTCTTGGGCTTGGCGCACGGTATCGGAGCGCAAACGCTCCAACTGCCTTTGGTTAGCCTGAAACCGCGTGATGTTTACGAAGATCCCGATCATCTGCCGTTCTTCGCGCAGGGCGTACAGCAACTGATGACACGTCAAGTTGTACTTGTCATGGCGTACGGTGGTTTCAATCAGGCCCTTGTCCGCGCCCAACAACTGTTCGAACAGGGCAGGATCCATCAAATAGGCGATGGGCTTGCCCAGCACCGCATCACTACACATAAAGAACGATCTAAAGGCAGGGTTCATGCCGATGATGTTGAGTCGATCATCCAGGATAACGATACCGTTAGGACTTGTCTCGATAATGCGATCCGTGCGTTGTTCGGCCAAGCGGCGCATATAGGGAATACACATCTCCGGCTCTGCCATCCCCTGCAACACGGCGATGGCTTTTTCGCGACAATTCGTATAGCCGCAGGCCCCGCAATTGAGCTGGTCTTCGGGGTTAGCCTTGCCTGTGCGCCCGAGCACCCCCGCGATGTCTTCTTCGGAGAAATCGGCCGGTGCATCGACGGGACGACTGGAGTACTGCGCCGCGAGGCCGGGCAACGAACACGCGTGGGTGGACTCGACGCCGGGGTTTGCCTCGGCGTACTCAATCAGTTCTCCGCGGCGATCGAAGACATTGCTGTCCAAGCCCATGCCGGGCCCATTCACGCAGCCCTGCGAGCAGAACAAGGGTTCTATCAAGACGGGTCGCCGGGTACGGCGCACGCTATCGAGCGCTTGACGCAAGTTTTCGACGCCACTAACGGGAACGCAGTCGAGGTCCAGAAAGCCCGTGTGAAGCGCGGCGGTTCGCGCAAGACCGCCGGGCAGCGGGAAGTAGCGTGCGTCGCCGGCGGGCTTGTCGTCGAAGTCGCTCTCCTCGCATTGCGCGAGATCGATGTCCGCTTCCTGCAGCCAATCGCGCAGTTCGGCAAACGTCAAGACGCAATCTACCGCGCCTGCCGCCTCTTCCCGCACAAGCTCTTCCTTCTTCGCGACGCACGGTCCGATGAAGACTACTTTCGTATCCGCGCCCAGCGCTTCCTTGATGTGTTTGCCATGCGCGGCCATGGGAGATACCAACGGCGTCAGGCAGGAGACAAGATCGGGTTCATAGCGTTCGATATACGCCACCACTGCCGGGCAGGCCGTGCAAATATGCGGACGGTGGTCCTGCTCGACGAGGCGCGCTGTTTCGCGAGCCACGGCAAATGCGCCGATCGCGGTTTCCGCAATGTGTCGAAACCCCAGACGCCGCAGCGCTCCGGGAAGCCGCTTCTGTTCCCATTCCGTGAAGGCGGCGGCGAACGATGGCGCAACACTTGCCGCGGTCTTCGCTCCGGATGCGATCAACCGCGCGGCGCGGTCGGCGTCGTGCCGAAACGTTTTTGCATGTTGCGGGCACTCGCGTATGCAGGTGCCGCAGGAGATGCAACGCTCTCCCACGACGAAGGCCTGTCCTTTATGCATACGGATCGCCTTGACAGGACACGCGCGAAGGCAGCGGTAACAGTCGCGACACCGCGCGCGATTCGTGAAGACGACTTGTCCTGCGTTTTGTCCAGCTTCCATTTGGGCTCCTGCCGCGGGCTATCCGCGCGGGGCGGTCTTAGGCGACCGCCCCGGCCAGCGTTATCGACAATTGGCTAATTCGTTCCAGGGGCATTGTTCTGCACTTGTTTTTCCAAGAAGCGCCGAAGCCCCGCGGCGACCTGGCGTTCAAAGTCCTGCAGCGTCGAACCGCGCTGCTCCCTCGGTTCATCACTGAAGCGCTTAGAGACTTCATGAATCTCCGAAGGCGCGTAGCATTCCAATAGTTTTTCTACCTCGCGATCCAGAATTCCGCGGGCCTTTTCAAGCGTACATTTCTCAATGACGGTATTCTCAATACGCACCGTTGGGCCGCGATCGCAGCGTTCGTAGCAGAAGGTGGCCTTGACGTCCACGTAGTTCTTTAGGCCATTTTCTTCAACATAGTCTACCAGTTGCTGTAGCAAGTTTCCCGCGCCGCGCACGTGGCAACTTGTGCCCAAGCACACGCTCACGGCTAGCCGCTCCACACTCTTCCCGGCGACCAGCGAAATGCTTGTATCCGAGATGCGGCGACGGCTCTTGTAGTGCGTGTGCAACAGTTCATGGGCTTTGTGGCCGCCGATTTCGCCCAAGGACTCCTTGTACTGTTCCGTGACATAGGGATTTGCCTCGGCGCTGTGCAATTCCAACATTCGATCGGCATTGTACAACCCTTGGGTGCGCAGGCTTCGGTCCGATGCATGCTTGGGAATGGGCTGTCCCGCACCGCCCACGCACCCGCCCGGGCACGCCATGACTTCTATCAGGTCATAGCCGCTATTGCCTGCGCGCACCTTGTCCGCAATGCGCTGTGCATTCGCCAGACCGTGGACGATTGCCAGTTTCAGCGGCACGCCGCCTACCACAAGCGTAGCCTCGCGCAGGCCTTCCTCGCCGCGCACATCGTGAAACTCGACGTTCTCCAGTTCTTTTTGCGTTAGTTGGCGCACCGCGTAACGCAACACGGCCTCGGTTACGCCGCCCGTATTGCCGAAAATCACGCCCGCGCCCGTCTTGAACCCAAAAGGCAGGTCCAGAGAACCTGGCTCCAATTTCGCAAAATCAAGACCCGCCTCTTCGATCATGCGCGCTAATTCCTGTGTGGTCAGCACATGATCAACGTCCGGCACGCCATCCTGGCGGAATTTATCCATTTTCGCTTCCGCTTTTTTTGCGGTGCACGGCATGATGGACACGACGACCAGGTCTTTCTTGGCGATACCCAACATTTGGGGCAAGGTTTCCTTAGCCAACGAGCCGAACATTTGCTGCGGAGACCGGCAACTGGAGAGATTGGGCAAGAGGCTGGGATAGAACTGCTCCGCGTACTTCACCCAACCCGGACAGCAGGAGGTAAACTGAGGCAAGCGTTCGCCTTTGTTCTTCCGCTCCAAGAACTCGTTGGCTTCCTCGATTACCGTTAAGTCCGCGGTATACGAAGTGTCGAAGACTTTGTCGAATCCGACGCGCTTCAGCGCCGTGGCGATCTGGCCTGTAGCAATTGCGCCAGGGGCCATTCCAAACGCTTCACCGATGGCTACCCGTACGGCGGGAGCGATTTGAGCGACCACCTTCTTCTTGGGATCGTGCAGGGCCTTCCATACTTCGTCAATTTCGGACTTCGGCGTCAATGCGCCGGTGGGGCACACGCGCGCGCACTGCCCGCAGTACACGCATTCAACCGCGTTCAGGTTCTTATTGAACGCAGGCGCCACCGTTGCTAGCGCGCCGCGATGGGCAAAATCGATTGCGCCGATCCCCTGTATTTCGGCGCACACGCGAACGCAGTCGCCGCAGAGCACGCATTTGTTCGGATCGCGCACGAGCGACGGGCTGGACGCGTCAACCGGCTGCGGCTTACGGGTCGCATCGAAGCGCACGGAGTCCACTCCCAAGCGCCGCGCGATGTCCTGCAGGCGACAGGTCGTGCTCTTCGGACACGTTGGGCAGCTTTTGTCGTGGTCGGCCAGCAGCAGCTCGATGGTCATTTTGCGCATCTCGCGAATTTCTTCCGTGGATGTCTTCACCACCAAGCCGGGTTCAGGCGGCTGGGAGCATGAGGCGACGATGCCGCGGCCTTCTATGTCTACCAGGCAAAGACGGCACGCGCCGTACGTGCTGAGTTCGCTGTGGTAGCAAAATGTCGGGATGTCGATGCCGCTCTTGCGAATCATCTCCAGCAAATTGCGTTCGCCCTCGATAGGGACCGGGCGTCCGTCAATTGTAATTGTCTTTGCGTCAATCATCGTTAGCTCCTCACAATCGCGCCGCTATTGCAGCTACGAATACACTCTCCGCACCGGATACACGTCTCATCAGTAATGGTGTAAGGCTGCGTCTTGCTTCCCTCGATGGCTCCCACGGGGCACTTGAACGCGCACAACCCGCACGAAGTGCACAGTGACGAGTCGATCGCGTAATCGACCAACGCGGCACAGGATCCCGCCGGGCACCGCTTCTGGTAGACGTGCGCTTCGAGCTCCGCACGAAAGTTGCGGAACGTGGACAACACGGGGTTGGGAGCCGTCTTGCCGAGACCGCACAAGGGGGCCTTTTGCACGGTTACCGCCAGTTTCTGCAGGAGGTCCAGCGTTTGCTCGGTCGCCGTTCCGTCAATGATCCGGTCCAGCAGGGCGAGCATCTGTTTCGTGCCCTCGCGACACGGCACGCATTTGCCGCACGACTCGTTCTGAGTGAACTGCATGAAGAATCGCGCCATCTTGACCATACACGTGTCGGTGTTCATGGCGACAAGCCCGCCAGAGCCGACCATGGCTCCGATGCCGCGCAGGGAATCGAAATCCAGCGGCAAATCGAGGTGTTCTTCCGTCAGACAACCGCCCGACGGACCGCCGATTTGTACGGCTTTGAAGTTCTCGGGACGGAGCACCCCGCGATCATTCGTGACGCCGCCGCCGATGTTGAAGACAATCTCTCTCAGCGTCGAACCAAAAGGTACTTCTATGAGTCCAGTGTTGGCGACGTGTCCGGTGAGCGCAAAGGTCTTGGTGCCGGGCGACCCCTCGGTTCCCAATTTGCGATATTCCGCGGCGCCCATGCGCAGAATCAACGGTATGGATGCCAGAGTTTCGACGTTGTTGATGACTGTCGGCTTGTTCCATAGACCTTTTTGCGCGGGGAATGGCGGCTTCGGCATCGGCATCCCGCGCCTTCCTTCGACGGAGGCGATGAGGGCCGTCTCTTCGCCGCAAACAAAGGCGCCGGCGCCTTCCATTACATGGCAGGTGAGCTTCAGGCCCGATCCGAAGACGTTGTCCCCCAGGATTCCGTAAGCCGTCGCCTCTTCCACCGCGCGGCGGACGCGCTGCACGGCCAGTGGATACTCGGCCCGCACGTAGACATAAGCCTCATCGGCGCCGATGGCGCGCGCCGCGATCATAATGCCCTCGATGACGCCGTGCGGGTTGCCTTCCATCACACTGCGGTCCATGAACGCCCCTGGGTCGCCCTCGTCGCCGTTGCAGATGACGTACTTCTTCGGTCCCGGCTGTTTAAGCGTAAGCGTCCACTTGCGTCCTGTCGGGAAGCCGCCGCCGCCACGCCCTCGCAGGCCGCTCAATGTGATTTCGTCGCAAATGACTTCGGGCGTCATGTCCAGATAGGCCTGTTGCGCCGCGGTGTATCCATAGTCGCCGATGTACGCGCGGATGTCATCGGGGTCGATCTCGCCGCAGGCCTTCAACACGGTACGGGACTGGCGCGTGTAGAACGGAATCTCGCGTGTTCCCCGGCAAGCGGACTCCGAACTCGGGTCCACGTAAAGCAGGCGATGAATGACCTTTCGGTCGCGCAAGGTCTGCATCACAATTTCGTCAACGTCTTCTTCCTTGACGTGCACATAAAGCAGGCCGTCGGGTTCAATCGTAACCAGAGGTCCCATCTGACAAAAGCCCTGGCAACCGCTCTTGGAGACCCACATGCCATGGTTGGCGTCCGATTCCGCGGCGTGGTCTTCGGTGCGCAGTTCGGTGACCACGTCGAGGCCGGCGGATTCGATGCCGCGCACGAGCGCGCTGTGGACGACCAGGGCGCCGTTCGCAACGCAGCCGGTTCCGGCGCAGACGATGATGCGACGCGTGGTCTGTTTCGCGGCGACGGCGTATTCTTCGCGGATTTGATCCAAGTTCACGGTCTCTGTTGCTGCGATACTCATTGCGTCTCCTCCGCGGCGAGAATCTCTTCCACCAATTCAACGGCCAGATCGGGCGTTACCTGCCCATGTACCGTGTCGTTAATCACCATCACCGGCGCCAAACCGCACGCCCCCAGACATGCCACGGTTTCCACCGTGAAGAGCATG
>JBHEKO010000256.1:0-10149 GCA_041859475.1 Candidatus Hydrogenedentales bacterium | reverse complement strand
GCAGTAAGCTTCGTCGCAGTGCACATTCGATGTCTCGATGACCAATGCACCGCCATGCGGCATGGCATCGCGGGCATTCACCGATAAGTTCACGAGAATCTGGTCGACTTGCGACGCGTCAAACTTGATTCGCCATAGGTTTTCCGAAAGATGCAGTCGAAGCGAGACATCTTCTCCAATGAGACGAAGCAACGACTTTTCGGCGAGGACGATAGAAGCGTTCAAATCGAGCGGTGTTGGAAGGATGAACTGCTTTCGAGAGAACGCAAGAAGCTGGCTGGTCACGTCGCGCGAACGAACCGCGGCCTTCTCGATTTCGTTGACATAAGCAAGCAGCGGACTCCCCTCGTTCAGTTCATCCTTAACCAACTCGGCGTATCCAAGGATTACCGTCAGCATGTTATTGAAATCGTGCGCGACGCCGCCTGCCAATCGCCCGACCGATTCCATTTTGCGCGCCTGGTTCAATTGCCCTTCGAGTTTGGCCCGCTCCTCCTCCGCCGCCTTCAGTTCCGTGATGTCCTTATGCGTGCCGATCAACCGCAATGGTGTTCCATCCGCATCCCAGGCCGCGGTCTTGCCTTGCGAATGGAACCACTTCCATGCGCCTGACTTCGTGCAAAGGCGATACTCGACACTGAACTCGGACCTCGCACCCCGGACGCACTCCCGATATACCTCGACCGTGCGTTCCTTATCCTCCGGGTGCAGCCAACTCACCAATTTCGGCATGTCTATCTCGAAATCATCCGGCGAATACCCGAGCGCAATGGCATACGCGGGGCTGACTTCCGCCACGCCGGTCTTGACATTCAAATCGTAAAATGCTTGATTGGCCGCTGCCAAAGCCAGAAGCAGCCGTTCCTCGCTTTGTCGAAGCGCCTCTTCCGCGCGTTTACGCTCGGAAATATCCAACAGGCTCGCTACGTAGACAGGCGCCCCCTCGACGTCCACCGACTGACGCGCCGCAATCAATGCGTCGAATATCGATCCATCCTTGCGCTTGGCCGCAAACTCCAAGGTGCACTCTCCCAGCCGGTGTATTTCCGAACCGACGCGGCTGGGAAGCTCCGGATCGACGCAATGCGAGGCCGGCGACTTTCCCAAGAGTTCATCCTGCGAATCGTATCCCCACATTCGCAGATACGCCGCGTTTGCGTAGATAAAGCGAAGCTGCTCGTCAAGAATGGCAAACCCGTTCAGGCTATTCTCCATCGCGTCACGCTTCAGCATCAAATCCCGCTCGATTCGCTTCCGCTCCGAGATATCTACGTTGAACGAGTAGACGTATTCCTTACCCTCGTACACGATCCGGCATGTCGTGACGGCCACGGGAAATCGCTCGCCATCCTTGCGTTTGAAGGTAACTTCGAATCGCCGCACGCCGGTCATGCTCAACGCATTGCGGTGGGTTTCCATCCACTCCGCGGAGACCTCCTCGCACACGTCCGATATCCGCATCTTCTTCAACTCTTCGCGAGAATACCCCACCATACGGCAGAACTCTTCGTTGACTTCGATGAAGGTCCGATCCCGCTCTACGCGACATATTCCAATCGCCGCCTTCTCGAAACAGAATTGCGTGAGCCGGAGCGCCTGCTCGACTCGTTTGCGCTCGGAAATATCGCGCACGATCGCCCACATGCCCGAAGGCCGTCCGTCCGCATCGCGCGTTAGAAATACCCGCAGTTCCACGGGCACGATCGTGCCATCCTTTCGCCGGTACTCCTTCTCATAGACTTCGGAATGGCCAAGCGTCATGGTCTGAGTCCGAAGGATTTCGGCTTCACGTTCACGCCACTTTCCCGGCGTGATATCCACATAAGAAAGCCGTCTGAGTTCTTCCTCCGTGTATCCCACCAATTCGCAGAAGGCCTTGTTGACCTCCACGATTGCGCCCTCCATATCGACATAGGCAAAGGCATCAATCATGGTCTCGTGCAATTGGCGATACTTGGCTTCACTTGCGAGAAGCGCTTCTTCCGCCCGCTTGCGCTCCGTGATGTCGAGCGAAAACGAGTACGTGAATCGCTTGCCCTCATGCACGATCCGGCTTACGGTGACTTGAACGGGAAAGCGGGATCCGTCCTTTCTGCGATGCGTGGTCTCAAACGTGACGACTCCGGCCTCTCGTAGCACCTGGCCCTGTTCGGACAACCAATTGTCATCGACCGTTTCGTCGATGTCCGAGATCTTCATTTGCAGCAACTCTTCGCGGGAATAACCAAGGCTCCGGCAGAAGTAGTCATTCACCTCTTCAATTCGCTGGTCCTTCCCTACGCGATGGATTCCAATCGCGGCCTTGTCGAAGCATGCCTGCGTCAGCAAGAGAGCAACCTGGGCCTGCTTGCGCTCCGTGATATCGAGAACAATTCCGTCCCATAGAATTCTCCCATCGGGCTGTTTTTCCGGACGCGAAATGCAATCGTACCAGTGCACTTCCCCGTCTACGATGCGTCTTCCTTCATGTCGAAATGGACGCAAGGTCGCGGCGGACTCACGGGTGGCCTCATCCATCCGCGCGGCGTCTTCGGGAATCTGCAAGGACAATAGGGTACTTGCATCTTTGATCACCGCATCAGGGTCGAGACCAAACATTTCTCTGCAGTTTTCGCTTATGTAAGGGAGAGAAGTACTCCCGTCTGGACGCATTTCGAGAACGTATACCATTCCCGGAATGTTCGATTTCAGGCGCCGGAATCGCTCGTGAGCGCTAGACAGAGCCGCTTCAAGCTCTTCATTCCGAGCCTCCAGACTGCGCACGCGCTCGTTCAGGTTGTCAAGCGTTGCCTGTGCCTCGCTGTCTTCCACAGACGAAGGTCCGTCTTTCCAAACGAAGGGGGGAGCGTCCTCCACACTTTTCTGTGCCGCCGGCGGGACGGATGCGCTCTCACCTTGATCTGGATTACGCACACTGCTCAAGGCAATTCAACTCCAACGGTAAGCGCTGCCGCTATTCGACTCTACACACAAACCTGATCGAAAGGGATATTCGGAGTGAAGGCATACTTCTCCAGCGACTTCTGTGCGGGAGTCATAACGTGAATAGACCTCTTGCAACACTAAGCCTTCCAAGCAGACGAGTCCACGTCCCGACTTGCCTATGCGGACATCCCACATCTTTGGAACGGCAATGACCTCACGTAATGCTACCATTGGGAGCGCGAAGAGTCAATCCGAATAATGCGAAAACCTCTCGCGTCTCCCCACCTCTTGCGGCATATTCCGAAAAGCCCCTTCCCGAAACTACTCAACGGAGCGTCCTATCGCTCAGAATTCCCTTAAGCTACCCGCGCCGATTGGTCGCTATCTCAAATGGGTCTCAAACCTGTATTTCCCGGCAGCCACGGAAAGCACGGCCCGGTTGCCGTCCATTCGCACGATCTTGACCCCTTCCGCCTCCGATACAGGCGTGCCTCTCTCGGTGACGACGTCTGGAGCATTCGCGGGAACGAACACAGTCGCGCTGGTGTTGGGAGGAACCTGAATCTCCCAGACAAGCATGCCCTCTTTGACGCGCCATTCACTGACGATGGGGCCTCGGATTGAGTCATACCTTACCTTCACCCATTCAAGGCCTTCGGGGAAATCCGGGCGCAAGATGAAATGCTGGAATCCGGGAGCAGTCTCGTCGGGCCGAATTCCGCCCAGACCGCGATAGAACCACTCCTCGGCATGGCCTAGCATGCAGTGGTTATTGGATGACGCGGGGTTGGCGTCCCACGCTTCAGTAAGGGAAGTGGCGCCCTTCTTGAGTTGATCCACATAACCAGGACCGTCGTCCTGGATCACCATGTGATAGAGCGTCTCGCCTTCACCGCCCTCGGTCAGCGCGCGCACGAGGTAAGAGAACCCGACATCTCCCGCGGTAACGTGGTAACCGCCGCCTCGAATGTTCTCGACAAGGTTGGCAAGCACGGCGGGGCGGTCCGCGTCGGAAACCAATCCCAACACAAGCGGCATCGCATTTGCCGTCTGGCTGTTGAGATCGAACTGGTGCGCGTCGGACTTGTAGAACTGAGCGATGAAGGCGTCACGCACGCGCGCCGCGCGCTCCGTGAACTGCCCGGCTTCTTCGGTCTTGCCGAGGAGTGTCGCCGTTTTCCCCAGGACGATCAAGTCTTGGTAGTAAACGGCAGTCGCCGTCAGTCCCTTCGATGTAAGCTGCGATTCTCCCGGACCCTTGGGTCCGATATCGTACCAGTCGCCCAATCCATGCGAGACGATCTCGTCTTTTGCCGTAGTGGCGAGATAATCCGCATACCGCTTCATCACGTCGTAGTTCGCTTCTAGAATCCGCCGGTCCCCGTACGTCTCATACACGTACCAAGGATTGATGACGCTGGCGCTCCCCCACTCCGGCGAATCGACGAAGCCGCCATTGAACACGGTGTACTCGGGGGCAATGTCCGAGACTAGCCCATTGTCTCGCTGCGCGTCGCGCATGTCCCGCGAGACCTTCGCGTAGAACCGGGGGACGTCGTAGTTGTACATGATACCGCCCGCAAGCAAATGCGAGACCTCCAGCCACCCCAACTTCTCCCGGTGGGGACAGTCGGTCAACACACTTTGGAAGTTGCTCCGAACTGCCGTGAGGATGAGTTCGTGGATACGATTGACCGTCTCGTTCGAGCACGAGAATTCGCCCACGGTCTCCGCGGCGGCATAGGTGAAGTCTCCGCTGAGTTCGATGACCCGTGTGCCCTTTACCGGCTTGGACGTCTTACTATCCGGCACGGCGCCTTCCACTTGCACGTAGCGAAACCCGTAGTAGGAAAAGCGCGGGACCCACTCCTCGACGCCCTTCCCTTTCAAGGTATAGCTGAACCACACAGGTCCGCCCGAGCTGCGCTGCGACACCAAGCCTTCCGCGTCGAGAAGCTCGCCGGGCGTCATCTTCACGGTTGCTCCGCGAGGCCCTTTTACGCGAAGCACCGGACGCCCGGATGTGTTCTTGCCAAGGTCATACACAAACACACCCGGCTTGGGTTCGGACACATTCACGGCCTTGCGCACATCCATCACTTTGACAGACGGACCCGCTTCGGATGTGAGGCGCCCACCGGGACCTTCAGCAATCTTCGAGGACTCCCAGTTCTTCTCCGCGAAACCCGGCTCGTCCCACCCGGGCATTTCGTTTCGGGCGTCATAGTCTTCCCCGCCGTAAATGCATGAGAAAACGATTGGGCCCGGCGCGGTTTTCCAAGTCGAATCGCTGGCAATTTCAGAGGTTGTGCCATCGGCATATTCGATATGCACAAGCGCAGTGAGCATCGGCGCTCCGAAACTGCCCTTGAACTTCACGTAGCGCCCGCCGGCAACGTTGTACATGCCGTTGCCAAGCATCACCCCCACGGCGTTCGCTCCTTTGTATACGAGCGAAGTCACGTCGTAGGCGCTGTATACACAGGTCTTTTTGTAGTTGGTCCAGGCCGGTTCAAACACTGCGTCCCCGGCGCGCCGGCCGTTGACACGCAACTCGTGAAAGCCCAGCCCGCAGACATAGGCCACCGCACGCCGGACGGGCTTCTCGATCGTGAATTCCCTCCGGAACAAGGGCATCGGCCCCGATCCGTCCAGCGCGCTGGTGATCCATTGCGCGGTCCAATCTTCGGGACGCATCACCCCCATGGCCCACTGAGCCGTCACGCTCCACGGGCCAGGAGTTCCGTCCTTATCCCACGCTCGAACTTTCCAGTGGCAAACCTGATGGGATTGAAGCGGTTTACCTGCGTATACAACCTGGTTTTGCTCCAGCGAATCGACCTTGCCGCTGTCCCAGAGATCCCCTTGCTCGCGGGAAAGCAACTCTCTCGACGACGACACGAGGACTTGATAGCCCGTCTGGCGCTGCGCGCGAACGGAGGACTCAAGTATCCAGCTCAGCCGCGGAGTGGTCACGTCGATACCTACAGGGTCGGCAAGGTACTCGCAACGAAGCTGCGCTGCGTCGACCTGCGCCCAAGCGGACGCTGAAGCAAGCAAGAGACACGCGATGAGTACGGCTTGGCCGCCAAGTTGCCTGGTCATATCTGATCCCCCCGATCGTCCGTCTGTTTGGCAGGCGTGGTTTTCAAAGCGTATTGTACCCCACACGCAGCCGATGCCGAGAACCTTTTGCATCCGATCGGGGGGACAGGGGAGTAGATTGGCGCGGAGATTATTCGCGTAACAAGTTCTGCGCATCGGCGCGCAACGAATCGGGGACGTCCCGGCGTTGCAGCAGGCGATTCAAGTACGTTTGGGCTTCCTCGTGCCGCCCCAACGCCCTCAGTAGCTTGGCTAAAGCGATATATGCGAAATGGAATGCAGGGTCACCTTCGATCGCGCGAGCCAGGATTTCGATCGCCTCGCTGAATTGCCCTTGTCCGATGTGCAAATCCGCGAGAAATGCGCACGCATCGCGATCCGTGGGAATGAGCCGGAGCGCCCTGACTGCGTACCGGATCGCGCGGGGGATGTCGCCTTCCTGCTTATGCCGGTCGGCGGCCAACAGCAGCCCCTGAACGTGCACTTCGGGGGCTGTGTCTTTCGGGCAAAAGAAGCTGCCGTACGCGCCTGCGGGCAGTGTAAACGACTCATAGATATTTGGAAACGGATAGAAGTCTTCCGGATACCATTTGCTGCGGTGCAATTCTCCGGGATTCCCATGGCACTCGGGATGGTCCCATCCTTCGCCCAGAGGAATATTGACCATAAGGGCGCGCGTCGCCTTTTCGTACAATTGTTCCACGACGCGCTCGCCTTCATCCTTGTGCAAATGCTCAATGACGTCGCCGGCAATAATCAGCTCATAGTTGTCCAGCGTAGGCGCCAACTCGCGGATATCGCCGATAATGATGTTCGTGTAAAGGGCGCGCTGATGAGTCTGGATGTAAGGCTCAAAAAGCTCGACGCCGTCGATGCGTACGCGCCATTCATGGGGTTGCACACGCATTTCCGCGACATCGAGATGTTCCCGGCAGAGAAATCCCCACAGGCCGAATCCGCACCCCACGTCGAGTATGGATTGGGGCCGTAGCGTGATGATGTAACGAAGACAGTGGGTGATGTGAACCGATGTGCTTACGGGCATCGAAGGACCTCGGTTGTCGAGAAGCACTAAGCCAACGATGGTAAGTGTAGCATCCTACCAGCGTAATTGCCACAGGTAGGTTGCTACACCCAGAGCGCCGGTGAAAGACGCCGTCCGCGACGGGCGGGCGCTACGGAAACCGCTTTGAAACAACACCTTGTCCCAATTATGACTTGACAGCCCATCAGGACAAGTGTCAAAGGGGAAAGTACTCGATCTGCTACCAGCAGAGCCCAGGCCCACCCGAGTATTCCCTGTTGGCCTATCCATGCGCGGAACCATACGGAACAAGGCGCACAGAATCGGCGTCGCGGAAAACTCGGCGCAAACTCCTATCTCGGAAGGAATGATGCGGGAACTGCGCAAGCGGAATTGTCGCATTCAGGAGGCTTGCGCCATGGCCGGAATTCGGGCATACTTAGGCAGCAACAAGACTTAGGCGGGGTTGAGAATCGTCGAGCATGGAACTAAAGACAACACGCTTCGGGACTCTTCAAGTAGACCCTGCCACAATTGTCACTTTCACTCAGCCGATACTGGGGTTTCAGGAGTTTCGCCGTTACATCACCTTGCCCGGACCAAGTGAACATTTGACGTGGCTCCAGTCGACGGATTCTGGAGACTTGGCCTTTATCCTCCTCGACCCTAGAACGATAATCCCGGACTACCGCGCGGGGGTACGGCCCGATGAATTGACCGAATTGGCGGTGACCTCCCCGGACGAATTGAATGTCTACACCTTAGTCGTTGTGCCGCAGGACCCCTCAAAGGTTCGGACCAACTTGAAGGCGCCCATCCTTATCAATCCAAAACAGCGGCTTGGAAAGCAGACGATTCTGGACCGGTCCAACTACCCCGTACAGTATTTACTTGCGCAGCCAAAGCGCTCCGGCACGGAGGCGGGAGAGGTGGCGAATGCTCGTTCTGACACGTAAAGAAAATGAGAACATCATGATCGGGGACGACATCGTCGTAAAAGTCCTCGACGTGCGAGAGAACCAAGTCAAAATTGGCATTGTCGCTCCGCGCTCGGTGGCGGTCCACCGGCAGGAAGTGTACGATGCCATTCAGGCCGAAAACACGCAAGCCGCCCGAGTCACGCAGGTAGATGCAATTACTAACCTGATACCGCGCTGAGAGGAGTGCGAGACATGGATGTCATCATTGATGGGACGCGAACACACTCCTTCGAGAATCCGCCCGCGGACATCATTGCCGCGTTGGCGGAGGTAAGCTCTACGCTGCAAAGCGAGGGGCGCGCAATCGTCGCAATGGTCGTTGACGGTCGCCAGATATCCGCCGACGGCCTCGCGGACACACTGGGAACTAAGACCCCAGACGAGATTGGCACGATAGAAGTCACTTCCGAAGACATCTCCGTTCTCGTGCGGCAATCCCTCGACGACCTTGAGGAGACGTTGCCCAATCTCCCACAGGCCTGCCATGAGTTGGCACGCGTGTTCCAGGGCACGGACCCATCGCAAGGCTACGAACCGTTCCAACGCCTTGCCGAACTCTGGGGCCATGTGAAAGAGCGGGAGAAGATGGTAGCGAACGCCCTCGGCATTGACCTCGACACTATGGAAACCGGACACGCAGCCATTCGCAGTCTCCACGAAAATCTTAATAGCGTTCTGGACGATGCCGCGCGCGCAATCGAATGCAACGATCTGGTGCTTCTTGGCGACCTCCTTGAATACGAACTGGCTCCCCGCGCCGAGTCCGAGGCGGAAATTGTCGCCTTCCTCAAGGAACAGGCTCAGGAGCGGGCCAGCTAGGCATGGCCTCGCCCCGCATTCTGACGTTCAACTTCCACGAACCCTACCTGTGCCTGCTGGCCAAAACAGGACTCTCGTTTGATGTCGGCGTGTATGAGAAGCCGCCGTTCGCCCGCGAATGGCAGGCTCGCTTTCGCCCGCTGCCGTCCAACCTGACCCTGGTCGAGGAGAAGACGTGGCGACGCGATTTGCAGGCGGGCAAATACGACGTCGTCATCGCCCACAACGAACTCAACGCGAACGACGTATTCGGCTGCCCCGCATCGGCGATTCTGGTCTGCCACAACCGCCGCAACTTCCTCGAGACAACAGTCACCGGCGACAAAGAGAAGAGCAGAGAATCGTACGAGAAAATCCTCGCGAAGTTGACCGGGCAGTTTTCGTTCGTATTCATTTCCGAAGCCAAACGCCAAAGCTATGCCATCGACGGCGCCGTCATCCTGCCGGGGCTGGACGTGGAGGAATACGGTGGCTACACCGGCGAACATGCTCGGATTCTGCGGGTCGGGAATGCGATGCGCGCCCGGAATCTCATGTTCGACGTGGACTTTCAGGAAGCCGTCTGCCGCAATCTGCCGTATCAAGTTGTGGGCGACGACGTGCAAATCCCCCACGCAAAGCCGTCGCAGTCGTTTGAAGAATTGCTCGGATACTATCGGTCGCTTCGCTGCCTCCTCCATGTGACCTGTCATCCCTACGAAGATGGATACAACTTGGCTATGCTCGAAGCGATGGCGTGCGGCATGCCCGTCGTATCCCTTGCGAACCCGTCGTCTCCCTTAACGGATGGCGTTGACGGCTTCGTGGCGAGTGGCGCGGAAGGTCTTCGCCAGCGCATCACACATCTATTGGAGGACCTGGATCGCACACGCGCTATCGGCGCCCAAGGGCGTGAAACCGTATCGCGAACGTTTCCCATCGAACGCTTCACGCGGCAATGGAAGGAAACCATCGAGCGGGCCGCCGAATCCGGCCCTCGTGGCCGAGCGGCCATCGCGGCAAAACGCATAGCCACATCCATGGCCTCCGCCGAAGCCTCGGCATTCCCCCGGCTAAACGTCCTTCTCGAATACTACGTCTCCCCCATCACCACAGGCCGCTATATCGAGACAGCGCTCCGAAAAACCCATAATGTAACGGTCGCGGGCGTATCCGTACCTGCGTCGCTGTTGGAGGGCTGGGGGTTTCGCGGCAAACCGCCCGTAGACCCGAAGCCCGGCCTGGAGCATCATCCCGGCCGCCCGTACACGGATCTTTTGCCGCACCTCAGCCAAGAGAATAAACCCCACCTGCATG
>JBHEKO010000281.1:0-7891 GCA_041859475.1 Candidatus Hydrogenedentales bacterium | reverse complement strand
GGCCCGCGCATGGTCCGCATCAAACCCCATGGGATACGACAGCGGCGTGCGGTACGGCAGGAGCCCCAGGCACCCGCACCGGATGATGAGGGTTTGGCATCCATTTGCCTTCAACCGCTCTGCAAGCGTGTTCACATCCTGCTCCGTCATCGCGTGGTCCCGCAACCAGACCTCGTCGTTCACGTCGACATCAACGATGACCTCAGGGACCGATTGCGCGAAGACGCTCCCTGCCATGCAACACATCATCGCTGCGACAACCAGGATTCGGCTAAGCATGCGCGGAATCTCCCCCTGTTCTCTTCTGTTGGCGGGACTATACCAAAGTCACAAAGGCACGACGAAGAAGGCTCGTGTCTTCATATTCAGCGCCCGCCTCGATGAGGCTGGCGCACATTAATCGTAGACGGCAGGTTTACCTGCGGCCTCAAGCCAGAGTCGGGTCTACGGTAACCTGTGCCGCGCTCGGCGATCGCGGCGCTACCAAATACCTTTGGTCGGTGTCGGTGGTTGACCCTATCTGCTATTGGTCATTGACCTGAACATAAGTAGGAAGTGATTCGCAGATGCCGTCGCATCACCTTTCGATAGTCCATTATTCCAGCGCCGCGCCAGCGATGCGTTCCCCGCGGAGTTGGCGGGCTTGGTCGTCGGGATTGAAGGTGCCGTAGAACAGCGCGTTGGCGTCCATCCACGTGATCAGTCGATCGCGATCCTCGTCGTTGAGTTCGACTTTCTGATGGCCTTCGAGAAGCATCTTCATGAGGCCGCTGGCGCGCGCGCCGAACCGTTCCGGCTGCGTCGCGGGTTCTCCGTTTTCGTCGAGCTTGCCCCAGGAAGAGAACGGCACGCGCTTCGCCAGAACGTTGTACGATTTGCTGTATTGCCCTTCGGGTTCGCCCGTCAATACTATCGGGTTGTTCTCGGGGCCGGCCGGTGCGTCGCCGCTATGGCACTTCACGCAAAGCCGGTCGAGCACGGGCTGGACCAACAACGGATAGCTCAGCGGTTTGGAACCGTCGGGGCCGGGTTCGATCTCGGATGCCGGACGATTTAACGCCATGGCTTTCGGATGGCGCGGCGGCGCGCTGAGCCGGTGTTCGTGGCAGCCCACGCACGACATCGACTCGCCGGGTTGTAGGTAGGTGATGGTGCGCATGGTCTGAACGGCGCGGCCTTGTTCGTCAAGCGCCTGAAAGCTGATCGGAATGCCCGCGGGAGCCTTGAAGTATGCCGAGCCATCCGGCTCGACCGGTACGGTGCCCAGCACTTGCTTGCCGGGCGACGCATTGGCAAATCCAACCGGCGGTTGATTGGCGTTCGGCGTTGTCTTGGGCAACACCTGGACGATGCGCAGGCGCTTGATTGCGTCCTTGGGCAATGCGGGGGCGCTGGTATGCACGTCGCGCAAAAAGAACGTGCCGGTCTTGGCCACATCCACGCCGTCCGTGGTCTTCCCATCGCCCACCGCTGGCAGCGCGGGCGGTCTCACGCGGGGGCGAATCGGCACGGGCCACACGCTCGCGATGTTGAGGTCGCGGAAGAGGAGTTCCTTGTTGCCGAAGGCGTCCACGATGTAGAGGCCGAACATGTTCGGTTTGTTGCCGATGGGTTCGCCGATGAGCGAATCGAAACTATACGCGGCGAGGAAGTACTTCTCGGACAGCGGATACGGGCTGCGATAGCAGTGGCCCGGCCACCGGCGCGCTTCTTCAGGCGTGTCGAATTCTGTTGGGCTGCCAGGCGCGTGCCAGTTGGCGGGCGGAACGGTAGTCTCGCTCTCGGGGAACGGCGCATCGGGCGTGATCCGCGTGATGGGCGCGGCACCGTCCACCCCCTTCCTGGTGTCGAGCAATATGATGGAACCGGCCGTCATTGCATGATGCGCGGCCGCCGTCGCCATCACGAACGGCGAGTCAGGGACTTGGCGCGCTTCCCACACGCCCACCGGGCTGAACGTGTTGTTGCCGTAGTAGGCCATGGGCGCGCTGCCGTCGGCCTTCACCGTCCAGAGTTGCTGATAATGAACCGCGTTACGATCGACATAGTCCCAACGCGTGTAAATGACGCGCCCGTCGTCGAGAACGGCGGGGTCCCATTCGTTCGTTTCGTGGTACGAGACCGTGCGGGGATTCGAGCCGTCCGATTCGGCGAGCGCCAACGTATAGACTGGGCACGGCCCGGCGCCACACCGGTGAAATCCGCCGCGCCGTGTCGAGGCCATTATCAGCCTGCCGTTCGGCAGCTCCCGTACGCAGAAGTCATCGAAAGCGCCGTCCGTCATTTGGCGGAGTTCCGAACCGTCCGGCCGCACCTCAAAGAGATGGTAGTGCCAGTTGAGCCGCTCCTCTTTGTTCTCGGGAGTCGGGTCCTTGGGAACTTCGCAATATGCGAACAGGATTCGCGAAGCGTCGTACGTTACTTCCGGCAACATGTAGCTGCCACGCGGAAGCTGAGCGGATACGAGCTCGCGGCACTGCATCGATTGGCCAGGCGCGTCGAGCACGAAGAGTCCACCGCCCGCGCGCGCGCAGTAACCGTAGTATTGCGTCAATTGATGACTAAAGGCCCCGGGCACTTGCTTCGCAAAGACCAGCGGACCTACGTCCGCCAGTGGATTCGTGAGCACGACGCGACGCCGCAAGTCGTGAATGCGTTTCCATACGTCTTCCCAAAGGGGTTGATCGTCCGGTGTTTGCGCCGCCGAAAGCTGGGCGAATTCGTCACGAAGCGTTTGCCATTGCGCCGATTCCGCATCTAGCGCCACGCCGTTGCGCGTCAAATCGCGGAGCAATCCGTCGCCACGCTTTAGAAGACGTTCGATTGCCACGGCGTACCGGACCGGCTCCCGCTCCGTGCCAATGCCGTCCTGCATGCGCCAATCCCATTCGAGCAATGCCTGCTCCATGGCCGGGCGAAGCGCAGGCAGCACGCGCGGCGGGAAGGTTTCCTGAATGGGCGCGGGCGGCAACACGGGAATGCTGCGTTGCCGATCACCCGCAACAATCCGCACGTTTCGCCATTCGACGAGCGATTCCGCCGGTCCACCGGAAGTCCGAAGCCGAAGGACGCTTTCCGCGACGTTCGACCCGATCACTATCTGAAGATGCACGCGCCCTTGGGTCAATACCTGCTCCGACGCGCCCGCCCCGTCTATCGCCAAGCTGATGCCCGCGCGTTCGCCACACTTCAGGGTGGCGTCGGCTTCGAGCGTCGCGCCGCTCTTAATGTTGGCGATCGGGATTTCAATGGTCACGTCTTCGCTTTCGCGCACGCACGCTGCGAATCCGTTTGTGCCTTGCGCAAACACTTGCGGGCCGGTGTCGTGCGCAATCAAAGACAATCCGCACACCTCGCCGCTCGGTTGCGGGGCCGGTTGACCGGACAGGCTCAACGAAGGAGCACCAAGCCGCAGCGCATTCGGATCGCGCACGAGCCGCGCATTGGCCCAATTGGCCACGTCGCAGGCGATGCCGTCGCCGGCGTCCGTGACCACCAGCCGAAGCTGGCGCGCGCCGGTGAGCGGCACATTGACGGTGCGCGCTGCGTCCTGGTCGCTCATCACGCCGCTGTCGAACCGTTGTTCTCCGTCGACAAAGACCTGAAATACCACGCTGCCATGACCGTCCTGCCGTGG
This sequence comes from Candidatus Hydrogenedentales bacterium, assembly GCA_041859475.1. GTDB lineage: Bacteria > Hydrogenedentota > Hydrogenedentia > Hydrogenedentales > SLHB01 > JAIBAQ01. Next base: position 4,254 of record JBHEKO010000281.1, on the reverse strand, counting down.
AATTCCGATGTCGGCGACAAGCGCGGCATACTCGCCCTCGGGCAACTCAAACATGGCTTCACTCGGCGCGTGAAGGCCGAGCCCCTTCTCGTAGACGGTTTCGCCGATGCGCAACGGGCTCGCCGGACGGCCATCCGGAGGCACGACAGTCGTGTTGATGCCGGGTTTGCCCCACTGCTGTTGGCAAACGCCGTTCAGCGCTTGAAAGCCGTCGCTCAGATACGCGTCGCCGGGCGGCTCGGCAAACCCGGATGAGCAGAATCCAATCGCAATAACGAGAATGGTGGTCTTGAGAAAGCTTGTATTCATGAAGATTCGACGACTTCCCGCGCGGTCAACCGCGCAAAACTGCGCCCCCAAAGCACGATGCCGCCTCCGGCACCCTCTACGCTGCATGATAGAGCGCCCACAAGGGGGTATCAAGCGGCACAGGGGCCTGCCTGGGCGCCTGGGAATGGCCTGCCAGCGCCCGGTTCAACAAGACTCTGGCAAAGAGGGACAACCCCGTTTATACTGAATCGTCAAAGTTGCGGCTGTCATTCTTCTGCTTGTTGGAGTTGCAGGCAAGCAGATCCCTTGAACCAAGGGGGTGTCCTCGTATTCCATACGTGGCCGACGCGCGGGAGTGAGATCCAAGCTCTGCCCGGCTGACCTGTCCGCGAAATTGACGATGGCAGCATGTTGACTGTGAGGCTCTTGGCAAAATCGGGAGAGTATCATGGAAGCAGTAAGCCCGGATCGCAAGACACGCGGAATTCGCACGACGATTCTCTTCGCTACGGCAGGCACGCTGCTGATTGTTCTGAGCGCTGCCGTCGCGTTGATTAGCCTTCGCGCCCATGCCATGAGCGACACGGCCGCGTCGAAATCCGCGGAGATGGTAGCCGCGACGGTGGCCGACGCCGTTTCGGTGTATGGGCAAACGGGCGACATGATTGGCTTGGGGCTCTTCCTGGAGAGGCTCGCCGTTTTGGGCGGGCTCACCGAAGTCCGCGTCGTCCGGACTCCGGCGACGGTCGCGGATTTTGGGGAGCGGGAAGGCGCACCAAAACCCGATGAGATCGAGCAGCGCGTGATTGCCTCGGCTAAGCCCGAGCCGGTAATCGACGACAAGCAGCACCTCAATCGTCAAGTTATCCCTTCCTTGTGCGCGGAATCGTGCGTGGCATGCCATTCAACCGCGAAGGTAGGCGATGTGTTGGGCGTAACGAGTGTTACCGTAAGCACGGCCGAGAACGACATGGCGGCCACAAAGCTGTCGAAAGAGAGCGTGGCCGTATTTCTCGTGGCGTTGGTGCTGGAGGCATTGCTGCTTGGCGCAATTGTTACGCGCTCGGTGGTCAGACCGCTGATCTCGGTGGCGGACCGATTGAGCACCGAGGCTGAAGCTGTGTGGTCGGTGTCGAACGAAGTGCTTAGCGCCTCGAAGTCGCTGCTTAGCCGGGGTGGAGGAGATTCGGACAGTTTCGATCTGACGTCGGGTGCGTTGAAGCAGGTTGCCGAGTTGACGCAACAGAGCGCGAAACGCGCAAGCCAGGCGAATGAGGCCGCCAATCAAGCCAGCGCTGCTGCGGAAGAGGGGCGGCGTGCGATGGTGCGAATGGCGGAGGCCATCGACCTGATTCGGTCCACGTCGGACGCGACCATGAAGATCGTGAAGACGATCGATGGAATCGCGTTTCAGACGAATCTGCTGTCGCTCAACGCGGCGGTCGAAGCGGCACGGGCGGGTGAAGCGGGGAAGGGATTTGCCGTGGTCGCTGGAGAAGTGCGCAGCCTTGCCCAACGCAGTGCGACGGCGGCAAAAGAAACGGCCGCGCTCCTTGAGGAATCCCAGCATAACGCGAGCAATGGCGTCTCGGCGGCGGAAGAGATGGCGCAAATCCTGACGAAGATTTCGAGTGAAATCAGTAGCGTAACCACGCTCATCGCGGAGGCGTCGAAGATGACGCGCGATCAGTCGACGGGCATTGGAAAAGTCGACGACGCCATCGAGCAAATCAACCACCTTACGCGCGAGGCGTCGGCGACCTCCGAGCAGACGGCGCACGCAAGCGAAACACTGGCGGACCGCGCGGCGGAATTGGCGGAGCTGGTGACGACGCTGCTCAGCCTTGTGCATGGTTCCAAGGGGGTGGGCAACGGACATGGCGATTATGCCGCGGAGCAAGCATCTGAAAGCCGTGCGGTAGTGGAGCTGCATTAACCCAAGGCGGACGCCTCGCGCGTTCCAAACCACGCAAGCGCTGGTATCGTTTTGACACGGCGCTCAGGGATGCATACACTCGCATCTGCTGCAAAGCCGACTGGTGGCTACATTGGCCACTGGCACACGTGTCCACCGATAAAGGGTATAGCCATGCCTTCCACAACTTCCGTCCGTTTCTTCTGCGTGACCGCCCTCCTGTTCGTTGTCCTGGGGGCGCCACCTGCGTTCGCGGCCGACACCTACGAACTGGACCCTGTGCATTCGACCTTTCAGTTTCGCGTGAAACACCTCGGCGTCAGTTACACCTACGGTCGATTCAATGAACAGAAGGGGGCCTTTGTCATCGATGCGGAAGACCCTTCGAAGAATTCCATTGAGGTCGAAATCAAGACCGCGAGCATCGACACGGCAAACAAGATGCGCGATGAGCATTTGTCCGGGCCGGACTTCTTCGATGTCGCGAAGTTCCCGACGATGACGTTTAAGAGCACCTCGTTCAAGAAGAAGGAAGGCGATACCTACGCCGTCGAAGGCGACCTGACGATTCACGGGGTAACAAAGAAGGTCACGTTCGACGCCACGTTCGTCGGCGCAGCTCCTGGCATGAAGGGCGAGCACCGCGCTGGGTGGGAAGCAACGCTCGTCATCAACCGGGCCGACTATGGGATGAACTACATGCCCGACGCCATCGGCACCGAAGTGACGCTTCAGATTGGGGTCGAAGGGGTCAAGAAATAGGCTCGAGGTACGAACCCGGCACAGTGTGGCCGTGACCTGCCCGACGGCTTCCGCCTCCTCCGGATGCGTGAACCAGGGCCGCTATGAAGCGAGTACGTGGACTCACAGTACGAAAGCCGCCACCTACGGCTTGCCGCAAAGCCTTGCCTGCTGGACCCGTGCTGAGGAGAAGACATGACCGCTTGCGGCATACTACGGCTAATTCGATTTGTTCGTAGGCGAGACACACAGGAGAAGCGGATATGGCCGGCACAAAGCGATCACGGAAGCGGGATATCGAGAAGGCGTACCCCACCAGGCAATTCATCGCAAAGCTCCGACGGTTGGCCGATTGCCTTGAAGAGGGCGAGCGGTTTCGCATTCAAGTCGCGGGGCAACGGGTGACGATTCCGCCTACCGCGATTATCAACATCGAGCACGAGTGCGAGGGAAAAGACGAGGAGATCGAGTTCCAGCTCAAGTGGAAGAATGACGCGTAGCGCATTGTACCGCCGCCATCCTGGCGGCTCTTGATTGTATTTGCGTTAGCCCGTTCAGTTTGGCGCGGACCTGCGTTGTGAATATATCGCGCGATGTGCCAAGAGCCGGCTGGAAGCCAGCGGTACCAAAGAACAGCTGAGAGCCGGTACGTGCCACGTCTTGGTCGATTTTATGGATGCCCCCTGAGTTGAGTTGACGATCCTGCCACACCGTTGCGGAGTGGACAAAGACAAGCTGTAATCGGGACAATTCCCGCAAGGCTTGGCGAGTAGGCGTTCGTGCAGAGGAGACAAAGTCATGTCGAAGTTAGGGGTGGGCATCATCGGTTGCGGGTGGGTCGCGGAAGAGTACATCAAGGGATTTCAGAACGACGGCCGGGCGGAAGTGCGGGGACTGGTCAATCGAAGCCTTGAGCAACCCGCGATCTACAAGGCGCGCTATGCCCTCGATTGCATGGTCACCTCGGACCACGAAGCCATGCTTGCTCGCAAGGATATCGACATCGTCGTCGTGGCGACGCCGCACGACCAGCACACGCCGTATGTCGTGGCCGCGGCAGAGGCGGGCAAGCACGTCGTCATCGAGAAGCCCGTTGCGTTGACCATGGATGAAGTGCGGCGGCAACAGGCTGCCGTCAAGAATGCGGGGGTGAAGTCCGTTGTGGGCTTCGTGCTTCATTGGAATCCGTTGCTCATGACCATCGACCAGCTCATATCGGACGAGGCGTTCGGGAACGTGTTCATGTTCGAAGTCGACTATATGCACCGGATCTGGTGCAACCCGGAGACGAGCTGGCGCGGCACCCGGAAGCAAGGCGGCACGTTATT
>JBHEKO010000407.1:0-2865 GCA_041859475.1 Candidatus Hydrogenedentales bacterium | reverse complement strand
GATTGAAGAAGATGAGCAAGAGAAGGTGGAATCTTTCAAGGTGACAAAATGGGAGTACCGGAAGGTGCCATCAGAACCCTGAGAGCGCGCGACAAAGCAGAATTGACAGGAACAAGCAATGTCAAAAGGAATATGCGCGCCAAAATATGGCGACTAGTTTAAGATTGGCTTGCCAGCTCGAATGTCTTGAGAACAAACGACATACGCGGCTATTCAGACTGCCAGGAGAAACGCTCCCACAATTCCAATCTCTACGGGGCGCATGGGAAAGCTGGTTCTTCTGTCATGGCTAGAACCACTCATACCTGTCACTTGCCTCCACACGTACAGTAACCGGAAATATCTAGGCCTCCAATTTCTCTGATCGCAGGGCGCGCCAAAAGCCGACGAGGACACCCCGCGCCAACCCAATCTGCGCCGCCATAGACTGCGCGCACGATCGGGCGGACGTGGAACTGTCTATCTGCCCATCCTATCTTGTACATCCTGTGCATCCCTGTAGATTCTCTTGCTCCGCGTATGCGACGCCCATTTGCCTCCGCGCGCGGACGGGAATAATATGGGTGTCGATCAACTGGGGAGATACCTATGCTGAAGCGGATTGCGGTAGTCGGTGGGAAAGATGCGACGGTGCCCGAGGAATTGCTCAAGGCGGCCAAGGGCAAAGACGTCGAGTTGGTGAAGGTGGCGTCGAAGGCGAAGATCCCGCCTGCGGTCGTGGTGGCCGTGGCCGATGACGCCAAGGCCTCGTTGACGGTTTCCATCGCCGACGTGTTGGCGTCGCGCCAGGAAGACATGCTCTATCTGCTGGCCACGGCTATTGACAGTCGCGAGGAATTGGCGCCCGGCTCGTCGCTGCGCGTGAAGGAACATGCCACACGGTTCGCGAAGGCGCTGAAACTGTCCCCGAAGGATCAGGCGACGCTCGAACGCGGCGCGCTGTTGCGCGACATCGGCAAGCTGCGCATCCCGAACCGTATCCTGCTCAAGTACGACCTGCTCACCCACGACGAATGGGAAACGATCTATCGCCACTCCGCAACCGGCGCCGAAGTCGTGCGCGAAACGCCCGTCATCGCCGATATCGAAGACATCGTCCACTACCACCACGAGCGCTGGGACGGCAACGGCTACCCGAACGGACTCGAAGGCGACGACACTCCGCTGCTGGCCCAGGCCGTCCACATCCTCGACGTGTACTGCGCCATGACGAGCATTCGCCACTACCGCAAAGAAGTCCACGGCCACGACGCCGTGCTCGATTACCTGCAATCCGAATCCGGCGCGCACTTCCATCCCGAATTGCTGAAGGTTTTCATCGATGCGGGCGTAGGACAAACATAGACAGGACTTGTTAGCAGCGCCTGTGGCGTGTCGCGCCGCAGATGTTATTGCTCTTTTGTAGCATCCCGCAGTGCGGCAGGGTCTTGGCGATAAAACTGTTGCAGGACGCCGTAGAGTTCCGGGTGTCTTTGCTTTAGGGCGTGGGGGCGTTCGAAGAAACACTCGGTGACCACCGCGAAGAACTCGGTGCGGTCAGTCGCGCCGTAGTCGTCGATGAGCGTGCGGCGGTTGTGTTCGACGTCGCTCCAGAGTTGCTCGAATTCGCCGGAGAGCACGCGCCCCCATTCGGCCTGCGCCTCCTCATCGTCGAGCAGCGGCGCGCCGTTGGTGACGCCGTCCTCGTGATCGAGTTGGTGCGCGAACTCGTGCAGGATGAGGTTGTCGCCGTCGTCGCGATGTTGCGCACCGCGCAATGCGTGCCGCCACGACAACACGACCGTCCCCCAATCCCACGATTGACCGAAATGGACGTCTTCGCCTTCGAGGGGACCGTCGCCCAAGTCTTCCTCTTCCGTCGGCGCTACGAAGGCATTGGGATACACAAGGATCGAGCGCAACTCCGGGAAGTAATCGGTGTCGCGGTGAAGCAGCAATACCGCGGCTTGCCCAGCGATCGTGACCTTGATCTCGTCGGTCATTGCGAGGCCGCCGCACCCTTCCCAATTCTTCTCGGCGACCAGCACCTGAATGTGCCCGCGGAGTTCGGCCTGCGCATCCGTCTGCAACAAGCCATAGTAGGCGACGTTGCGCGCGAGGATAGTCTCCCATTCCGCCGGGAACGGTTGACGGCGTAGCCGCTCGCGACGCCGTCGCTTAAACCCGAACATGGGCAGGTCCAATCATCTACGGCGAGCCTTCCAACCACGCCAGCTCTTCGGCGGAGAGTTTGATGTGCAGCGTTTCAGCGAGCGCGCGGAACTCGTCGCCGGAGTAAGCCGCGACCAGCGGGAAGAGGTTCAACGGCTGGTTGAGCAGCCACGCCAACGCAAGTTGCGGAACCGTGATGCCCATCTTCGCCGCCATCTCGACCGCGCGGTCGAGCCGGTCGAGGTTCGCGTCGGAGAGATAGGACTGGTGGTATAACGTGTCCGCATATTCCTTGGCGTTGGCGCGCGTGAGCCGGCCCGAAAGGAACCCGCCGGCCAGCGCCGACCATGTGAACATGCTCAACTTCTGCTCGCGGTACCACGCACGGTCGGCGGCGAACTGCGGTCCGCCAATGCTGACGCACCCTTCCCACGGTTCCCTAATCATCTCGACGAGGCTGTACTGCGGGCTGCTCGCGACAAACGGCGTCAGTCCATGTTGGGCCGCATCCTGATTGGCCTCTCTCACCCGGGCCGCGCTCCAATTCGATCCGCCAAACGCGTTGATTCGCCCGGCGTTCATGTGTTCGTTCAATGATTCGACGATGGGCCCCACGGGCACGCTCGGGTCGTCGCGGTGCAACAAATACAGATCGATGTAGTCGAACTTGAACCGCGCCAACGAATCGTAGAGGTCCGCGGTGATGTCGAACGG
>JBHEKO010000349.1:0-4423 GCA_041859475.1 Candidatus Hydrogenedentales bacterium | reverse complement strand
TTCCCTCAGGACCAAAGCCCCGAGAGTCAGCAGACGCCGGAGAAATACGAGGCCAACGGTGTTCTCAAAGCCTATGCCTCGGCGGGTATTCGATACTGGTGGATGGAGCGGCCCGTTCCCGATGTGCTCTATCAACAAGCCAAGAACGACACGCGCAACCTGTGGGACAGCAGTCCGGAAACGGACGCACTCTGGGCCGGGATTTGCAGCGCGGTAACAGTCATTTACCCCGGCGTGCGCAAGGCGGGATTCACAGGACTGGCCTTCGACAACGAGGCTTACTACAGCTTCCAGGGCGACGAAAGCGGCAAAGAGAAGCCTTGGGTTTGGAAAGGCCATGAGGACCAATTGGGAATTGAAGGCAACTACTACAAACGGGGCAAACAGGTGGGAGAGGCAATCCATCACGTCTGGCCGCGCGCAAAAGTCATCCTGGTGTATGCATTCGGATACGAGGGGGAAATTTGGTGGTATCGCGGATTCCAGGACGCAGGCTGCGAAGTCTTCCTAGGCGCGGAGCACACCTACGGCGCAGGTCCAGGCGACTTCGGCAACGAGTACATTCACAAGTGGTGGGGCGGTAAGAAGACCAAAGAGACCTGCGATTGGAAACGCACGCAGTTCGCGTTCATCGCAGACAACCAACATGTCATGGCAGGCCTCTTCCCCATCGACTTCAACGCACGCAAACCCAATTACCGCGCTCGCGACTTTCGCGAACAACTCAGGTCCGCGGCCTACGATGACCCCAAAGGGCCTATACCCGTTTGGATTTGGCCTCAAGGCCCCTTCTCGCCCGACGCCTGGAAAGACATCCAGTATCCCGTAGGAGAAACGGAGGAAGGGTATCTTGGCGCACTCGCCGCTTTTGCCACGCCAACCGCCGCGGACGGCGACAGGGAACCATAAGCAGACGGATGCGAGGCTGAAGATGAGCCGCTCCGGCCACTTCACTGCACAGGCTTGCAATCGGAGTCCTTTTGCTGTATATTCCTAAATACGAATAATTCCTATCTAAAGCCGCGACGCGCCAGGCAGCGTATAAAGCGGTTTCCGGGGATACAACAACAGGAGTACGGCGATGAGCAACGAAGAAAGATTGACCACGGCGGCGGGCATCCCGGTAAGCGACAATCAAACCTCCATGACGGCGGGAGAACGCGGGCCGGCCCTGCTTCAAGATCACTATCTTCTGGAGAAACTGGCTCACTTCAATCGCGAGCGGATTCCCGAGCGCGTCGTCCATGCGAAAGCGGCGGGGGCATTCGGCACATTTACCGTCACTAAGGACATCACGAAATACACCAAGGCCAAGGTGTTTTCCCAGATAGGTAAGCAAACGGAAGTGCTTGGCCGGTTCTCGACAGTGGCAGGCGAAAAAGGCTCCGCGGATACGGTGCGCGATGTGCGCGGGTTTGCATTGAAGTTCCACACCGAAGAAGGCAATTGGGATATGGTTGGAAACAACACTCCGGTCTTCTTCATCCGCGACGGCATCAAGTTCCCCGACTTCATCCACTCGCAGAAGCGCGACCCGCAGACCAATACGCGCTCGGACACCATGCAGTGGGATTTCTGGTCGCTCGTGCCCGAGTCGTTGCACCAGGTCACGATCTTGTTTTCCGACCGCGGCATACCGAAGGGAATCCCGTACATGAACGGCTACGGAAGCCACACGTACAGCTTCATCAACGCAGCGAACGAGCGGTATTGGGTCAAGTTCCACTTCAAGACGCAGCAGGGAATCCAATGCATGAGCGCCGCGGAGGCCGACCGCCTCGCGGGCGAAGACCCCGACTACCATACGCGTCACCTTTTCGACGCGCTCGCCCGCGGCGAACGGCCAAAGTGGACGTTGTACGTTCAGGTAATGCCCGAGGTGGATGCCGAAACGTACACGTGGAATCCGTTCGATCTAACGAAGGTGTGGCCTCACTCCGACTATCCGCTGATCGAAGTAGGGGTGCTTGAGCTGAACCGAAACCCTGCGAACTATTTCGCGGATATTGAGCAGGCCGCCTTCTCGCCTGCAAACGTGGTGCCGGGAATCTCGTTCTCGCCCTGCAAAATGCTTCAGGCGCGCATCTTCTCGTACGCGGATGCACATCGATACCGGTTGGGTGCGAACTTCGAGAGCCTTCCGGTCAATTGCCCGCATGCCGCCAAGGTTTCCAGTTATCAGCGCGATGGCGCTATGTGTCCCGGTGGCAACGGAGGCGCTTCGCCCAACTACGAACCCAACAGTTTCGGCGGCCCGAAGGCCGACCCGGCATACGCAGAGCCTCCGTTGAAGATCAGCGGCAATGCCGACCGCTACGAACAGAAGCGGGGCGTCGACGACGACTATGTTCAGCCGGGCAGTTTGTTCCGGCTGATGTCCGCGGAAGAACAGCAGCGGCTCATCCAAAGCATCGTTGGAACCCTCAAGAAGACGCCGAAGGAGATCCAGGAGCGCATGGTCGCGCACTTCCGCAGGGCGGACGCGCGCTATGGAGACGGAGTTGCGAAGGGACTTGGCCTATGAGCTTGAGTGGCGATTAACGCCACCCGATAGCCGGCGGCCAATAACATCAAGTTTCCAAGCTGCCCGGATTTCGCGCTACGTCTCTATGTGAACGGCGCGAAATCCGGGCTTTTCTTGCCCCCGCGCACCATCCACTTGATTTCCGCTCTCCGTAGTGTTTAGCTGAACTGGATTCGCCGGAGTCCTCAAATCGTATCGGGGAGGATTAATGGATACAGATCTGGTCCAGCGGTTCATGGACAAGCACACAGTGCTTTCGGGCAAGCCACATCGGGTCGCATCGGCGGGAATCGCGGCGGAAATCGTTGCGGAAGTCCTTAGCGCAGCAGGCGCACACCGCGTTGCCTTGGCGAATCTAGATCCCGAGCTTTGCTCAGCCGTCGAGCAAAGAGCAACTGCGCTTGCCATCGAAGTCATCAAAGAACCGTATCCGGCATCGAGCCTCCCCCACTCCATCGATGAAGCCCAAGTTGGGGTGACGGGGATGGCGTTTGGGATTGCGCAGACGGCAACGCTCGCCGAAGTGGCCACAAACGACGCACAGCGATTGGTATCCGCGCTACCCCGAATACACATCGGGGTTGTCTATGCCAAGGACATCGTGGAGTCGTTGGAGGACGCGGCCCCCTTGCTGCGCTCCATCTTCGAACAGAACCCGGCGAACTGCGCCGTAAGCTTCATCTCCGGCCCCAGCAGGACAGGCGATATCGAACTCAAGCTCACGTTGGGCGTACACGGCCCTGGCGAACAACACGCCATTATCATCGAGGATTAGCCCATGTCCGACGCGCAACAGGCCGCACTCAAGGCGCGCATCGTCAAAGCGCTCGACGAACCCAAACTCAGCGCCGCGCTTTTGCGGTGCATGCAGCGCGGACGCGACAACCGCACGCGGGCATTGAAGGAGCTTCCGGGCGGGGCCGCATTTCGCGCAAGGGTAAAAGCAGTCAAGGACCGGTGCATCGAGCAGCAGGAAGCCTTACTGCAACGATTTGTCATCAATGCGGAAGCGCGCGGCGCGAAAGTCTTCCTCGCGCAAGATGGGCAGGAGGCCATCGACTACGTGTTACGACTGGCCGCCGAGCGCGGCGCGAACGTCGTCGCTAAGTCGAAGTCGCTGACGACCGAAGAAATCGAAATCAACGAGCCGATGATTGAGGCCGGACTCAAGGTAATCGAAACCGATCTCGGCGAGCTTATCATCCAGCTCGTTCACGAAAAGCCTTACCACCTGGTCTTCCCGTCCGTGCACAAGATGGCGGCGGATGTCGCGAAGATTTTCGCGAAGGAAACTGGCAAGGAAGTTGGCGAGGACATTCCGTCGATTATGAAAGTGGTTCGCGCCTACCTGCGCCCGATCTTTCTCAACGCGGAAATCGGCATGACCGGAGCGAATATTGGCATCGCCGAGAACGGCTCTATCGTCATCGAGACCAACGAAGGAAACGGGCGGCTCGTGTCGAGCATCGGCGATTGCCATGTCTGCGTCATGGGCCTCGAGAAGATTGTCGACACCATAGAGGATGCCATGCTCATGGTCCTGGCGCACCCCGTGAGCGCGTCCGGCCAACTCCCCACCACGTACGTAACCTGGATGTCGGGGAGGTCGGCGATGGGCGACGGCGAGGGGCGCAGGCTACGCGAGTCGCACATCATCATTTTGGATAACGGCCGCCGTGCAACGCGCGACGACGAGGCCATGCGGGAAAGCCTCAATTGCATCCGGTGCGGCGCATGCATGAACGTGTGTCCGACCTATGGGGTTGTGGGCGGCCACGTCTTCGGGCACATCTATCCCGGCCCCATCGGAATTCCGTGGACTGCGCAGGTGCATGGCCTCGAAGCGGCCGGGGTCTTCGCGTCGCTGTGCATCTCGTGCGGCCTCTGCAAAGAGATCTG
>JBHEKO010000271.1:0-2915 GCA_041859475.1 Candidatus Hydrogenedentales bacterium | reverse complement strand
CACCAATCCGATGCACGGCACCAGAATACGCCCGCGCACATTCGTCTTGTTCCACGCATCGGCCCACGCGCCGCCCACCAGAATTCCCACAAAGGCCGCGACTTGCAGATACGCCGTCGCCGAGATCCCCGCGGCCCCCTGGCCCATGTTGAAGTGCTCCTTCAAATACGTCGGCAGCCATCCGCTGAAACTCCACCCCGCCATCGCAAGTAGACTCCAATGCAACAGAATCACGAGGTAGGAAGGCTGGCGCAGCAGCGCGCCCAATGCGGACACAAACGAAAGATGCCGTTCGCTCCCGGCAGTCGCAGCGGAAAGGGATGCCGCGTCCACGTCCCTGTGCTTCGGAACGTCTCGCAGCACGAAGTACAACAGCACCGCGTAGAACACGCCGAACAAACCAAACCCCGTAAACGCCGTCCTCCACCCGAACCACACTGCCAGATAGCCGCCGACGCCCCCCAAGGCCGATCCCGCGTAAATTCCGCTCATGTGAATGCCCGTTGCCTTCGACCGCGTCGCCCCCTGATGATAGTCGGCGATCAACGCCAACGCCGCGGGGATATAACACGCCTCGCCAATCCCCATCAACGCGCGCGCCGCCAGCAATTGCCCGAACGTCTGGCAATGCCCCGTCAGCCACGTCACCGCCGACCACACAAACAGGCTGACAATGATGACCCCGGCCCGGCTGTAGCGATCCGCCAAGTATCCCGCGGCAGGACTGAGAAACGCATACACCCACAAGAAGACCGACGTCAGCAATCCAAACTGCGCGTCCGTCATCGGAATGTCGGTGAGTATCGAGTCGCGCATCGTCGTGATGGTCAGGCGGTCGAGGTAATTCAGCAGCGCCACCATCCACAACAGCCCCACGACCAACCACGCCCGCGCCATCGACGGCCCAGCGAACGAATCTACAACGCCGCCCCCGCCTTCATCGAACTCTTCCGACATGCGCCCCCCCTTCCATCGTGCGGAACACGCGCAGCATTCTGCGGACTTCCCAACCAAAGAAGCAACGTCCCAAGGGTCCCGTCGACCTCTTTGTCACGGAGGCCTTTACTCTAACCTTAGGACAAGAGCGCCTCCCTCGCGGCAGCCACCAACTTTCCCTCATCCTATCTGAACGAAGTAGAGCATCTGTCTATAAGTCAACTGGCATCCCACACGAGTGAATTCGTAGACTGGTGTGAGACATTTGCGGTTGACGTAGCGCCTCGCCGGAATCAGCGAAAGGGGTCAACATGTCCGACCAAACGAATCCCTTACCCACCCAACCCGTGCCGCCCCCGCTTGTGCGAAGGGAGTCAATGAAGAACACGCCTGCCGCCAAAGCGCTCGCCGTTGGATGTACCGGATGTGGAGGCGTGATTTTGATTTTGATATGCGTCGCGGTCGTGTTCGCATTTGCGATGAAACGCGCGGCTAACACAGCGGAACCGATCGTCGATACATTCTTGGCCCAGTTGAACGAAGGCAGGTACAAGGACGCGTACGCTGGCACTGGCGACAAATACAAAAGCCAGATTAACCAAGATCAGTTCAACGTCATGTGTCGCGTAGTCAAGGGCGCTCTTGGGTCTTACCAATCGAAAACGCCGATCGGAGTCTTTACGAAAAAGGACCTTGTCAAAGGCAAGACGACATCCGTAACCTACACCGCACACTATCAGAAGGGAGACGCAACGCTATTCGTGCTTCTGCAAGGTTCAGGCTCCGACTTGAAGATCATAGGCACCCAGTGGAATTCCGAACTCATCGACGCCGCCATGAAGTGTCCCAATTGCCATGCAGCTCAACGCCAGTTCGGCCACTTCTGCGTGTCGTGCGGGAAGCCAATCTTCGCTGAAGATGAACAAGTTCCACTCGCTGCAGAGGCCCCAGCGGAAGCAGCGCCGTAAAGCAGACTCCCGAATCGAAATCACGAGACGTCCATTGCGTCCACCGCGTCCATTGCGTCCACCGCGTCCATTACGTCCTGCCCAATCCACAATCACCGCGAAAACGCAAACGCCCCCATATCCATCTTCCCTTCCCTCGCCTTCCCGTCGAAATCCGTCTTCACCTCCGTTGCCTTTCCCGCGTCGATTCCCGGCGACCCTTCCGCCAACCGGAAATCATGCGTCGCCGCATCGCGAAACAGTGGCTTTGCCACAATCGACCCCGCGTCCTTCCCCGTCGCGGCCCGATACTCCGCGAACTGCGCCATCGTGTAGCTCGCGTCTTCAATCCCCACCATGCTGCCCTGCTCCTGATACCAGCAATTGTTCTCGAGCGTTAGCCCTGCGCGCCCCGCATCCGTCCAGCCCTTGAGATACAGCGCCAACGTCGTCGCCTCGCAAAAGATGTTGTTGCGAACCACCAAGTTCCGTGTCTGCGCCGGATTCGAATAGAAGCAAAGCTGCCTCCCGTTCGGGTCTTGCCGTTGCGCATGCCCCCACCCGTGCCCCGCGTTGACGCACGTGTTGTTCTCGAACACCACGTCATAAGTCTCCGAGTCCTCGGGCCGGTTCCAATACTCGAACGAATACTCGCAATTCCAAATCACGTTGTTCCGATACACGAGGTTGTATTGCTTTGTCCCCGGCCCGCTGCTCTGGTTCGTCAACGCCGCATCGTAGATCTCCCACAACCGGCACTGCTCCACCAGGCAATCGTGCGCGTTCGCCCAGAACTCAACCCCGTTGCCGAACCGCACGGTCTTGTCCCCACCCATCTGATCGCCGCCGCCGATGTAGCCGAAGTCGCACCCGCGCACGACGATGTGGTGCGTGTTCGCGCCGCCCACCCCGTGCGCCGCCCCGTACTTAAACGCTAGATTCTCGTACGTCAGATACCCGCGCCCCGTCTGATCGATGAGGTGCCGCCGCAACGCGCACTCGATAGCCGTGTGCACCGTCGCTGGATTCCCC
>JBHEKO010000159.1:0-4472 GCA_041859475.1 Candidatus Hydrogenedentales bacterium | reverse complement strand
CTGTTCCGACCAAGCGGAGGCGGAGGCCGTTCTCAGCGACCTGCTTCGCACGACGCAGGCGCGCGTCGCCAGAAGGCAGGGCGTGTTGCCCGAAGGCGCGGTTCGCATTTTCTGGGTGAACCCCGTGGCGGACTTGCGGGTTATGAACGTGTTGGAGGAATGCGGTGGAAGGCTCTGCGGCACGGACTTCCTGTTTGGGCACGCCATCCAGCCCATCCCAGAGGATATCCCGCCAATGGAGGCCCTGGCGCGGATGGCGCTCGCCGACCCCATGGTGGGGACGGCCGAGGACCGCGCGCTCGGAGTTTGCTCCGAGGCCGCAAGACTCGGCGCCGAGGCGGTTATTATTTCGCGCATTCCCGGAGCCAGCCATTGCGCTTATGAGGGGCGCGCGATCAAGGCGATTGTCCAGGAGCGGCTGAATGTGCCTGTCGTCGAGCTTGAAGTGCCGCCGCTGTGCGACGCGCTGATGCCCGCGTTGCGAACAAGAATGGAAGCCGTCGTCGAGACGGTTCGGGAGACGAGAACGTCATGCTTGTAGCGGGTGTCGATGCGGGGTCCCGTGCGGTCAAGTTAATTCTCTGGGACCGCTCCAAAAGCCAGTCCTTGGCCTCGGGCATGTTGGATCAAGGAGTACACCAAGACGCCTTGGCCAACGATCTCCTCGACCGCTTGCTGAGTCAAGCGGGGTGCAGCCGCAGCGATTTGCGCGGCGTCGTGGCGACGGGGTACGGACGCAACATTGTCGGTTTCGCGGACCGCACCATCACGGAAATTACGTGCCACGCGCGCGGCGTGCGTCATGTGCTGCCCGACGTGCGCACCGTGATCGACATCGGCGGTCAGGACTGCAAGGTGATTCACCTCGACGAGCAAGGCAACGTCTACGACTTCTCCATGAACGACCGCTGTGCGGCTGGCAGCGGACGCTTCCTGGAAATGGTGGCGACCCGGCTGGACGTAAGCCTGGACCGATTGGCCGAGCTCTCGCAAGCCAGCACGGAACCCGCGGCCATCAGCAGCATGTGCGTGGTATTCGCGGAAACGGAAATCGTCGGGCTGCTCGCCACCGGCACACCGCCCGAAGACATCGTCGCGGGCGTCCTGAATTCGCTGGCGCGCCGCGTCGCCGGCATGATTGGCCGGCCCAAAGACGGCCCTGTCGTGTTCACGGGCGGAGCCGCGCAGATTGGAGGATTGGTCGACGCCCTTGAGGTTGCGCTGGAGCGGCCCGTGATCGTTGCGCCGGAGCCCCAAATGACCGGCGCCTTGGGAGCGGCCCTCAGCGTGCCGCGGTAATCCCCGGCGCTTGGGACACGAGCATTGGCGACGATTGCCCAGACAGCAACGCAGCCCCTTCCGTGTTCGCGATAAGCAGTACGTGCCGGCTTCCCACGGATTCGCGCCCCACGACCGGATACGTTCGCATACGCGGCGCGAACGGCAACAGCCACTTCCAGTCCTTCTCTTGCACGACCATGAAGGCCGCGCCGCCGGCCTCGAACTCCGAGGCAAAATCGCCGGCGATCCGCCCAAGCTCGCTTCTAAATTCATCCGCATTCTTGGATTTCCCCGCAACAAATACAAAGGCCTCGTTGATGCGGGCCTGCAACGCAGCCATTTCGTCGTCGGTTACGCGCTCGAAATCCGCCACGGGAACGTTCTCGCACGCACGCATCAAGACTTGTCCGAGCAGAAGGTGCTCCTTCAACATCTCGGCGGGATCGACCGCCTCGGATGATCGCATGGGCCACTCTTCAACCAGGAACTCCGTGAGGAAGTGCTTCGTGTAGAAGATGTACGACTCCGACGAGAAGCGCACAGAATAGAAACGGTAGTCCCGGTCGGCCTCGGTGAGTTGCCGCAACGGCGCACAAAACGCCGCCGCGCCCTTGAACGTGTTAATGAATGGGAGAACCAGCATCGCTATCACCAGGAACAATCCCGCGACGTGGCCCACCATCGCGAAATGGACCGTGCGTCCCTCTTTCCTGATCGTGGCCACCAAAGCATGCGCGGCGAACAACAGGGCGCAGACGCCCACCGCGACAATTCGCTTCCAGTCCGCGCCTTGGACGATGTGTTGAAGCGTCACCGTTTCCAACTCAAAGCCGGGGTGCGATGCGGCGTAATACGGCGCGGCAAATATGACCGCCCCGATCGCCGTCAGCAACAATGCCCACGCGATGCCCACGCTACGCCGAACCCAGGTTAGGTTGGCTTTATCGACAAGTTCCACCAGACTTGCGGCGATGAGAATCGCGAACGCGGGATACAGCGGCAGAATGTAGATGGCCCGCTTTCCCGCGCTAATCGTGAAGAACACAAGTGCCGGCAAGGTCCAATAAAGAAGCAACCGCATGCCGTCGCCCTCTTTGCGGCGTTTCCATACGGCATACAACGTCCACGGCAAAAACAGCGTCCACGGGAACAAGTCCACCGGTAGATTTGCGAAGTAGAACCAAGGCGGTTCCGCCTTGCTCACGCCCAGGAAGAACCGGCCTATCGTTTGACGAAACAGGTTGGACCCGATTCCATCTTGCACAGCCGAAGCCACTTCGGGTGTGGCCATGAGGCGCGCGGGGATAAACCAAAGCGAAATGGCGAGCGCGACAAACAATAGGCCCACGCCTAGCCGGACCTGCTTGCGTTCTTCCTTGCGGCGCCAATAGAAGAAGACGATCAGGAGAATCGGAAAAACGATTCCCGGCGGGCCCTTCGCGTACACGGCGGCAGCTATCGCCGCGTAGAAGGCGATCAGCCACCCGCGCCGCTTCGATTCGTGATGCATCCAAAAGGCGTACAGCGCGACCGCGAGACAACCGGTAAGCACCATGTCGATCTGCGCCGTGCGGGCCTGCCACCAGAAGCGCGCCGTGGTCATGAGCACGATGCCGGCAAGCAGCGCCGTGCGTGTGCCGTAGAGCCGCTCGGCCAGCAGGAACGTGCATAACAGCGCGGTGAGCGCGCCCAGAACCGACGGGAGACGCGTTGTCGTTTCCGTGACGTCGCCAATGGGAGCCGACAACGCGGCAACCATCCAGAAAAAGAGAGGCGGCTTTTCTTTGTAAGGGACGCCATTGACGTGCAGGACGAGCCAATGGCCGTCGTTCAAGACCTCGCGGGCAACTTCGCCAAATCGAGGCTCGTCGGCGGGCCACAATTCGTAGCCGCCGATATTCGCCGCGAATAGCAGCGCCCCAACTCCAAGCAACGCGACCAACGCGATGTGGCGGAAAGACATGGCTTACTGGGCCATCCCAGCTTCGCTGTCGCCGGTCTGCCTGCCGCGATAGATAAAATAGATGTTGCGTCCGTAGACGAAGAGATTGGTCACCATGCCGATAGCATACACCCATTCGCTGCGATGCCAATAACACGCGAATTGGAGAATTGTCGCGACGACGGAGATGTGCCAGAAGATGTGCGGCACAACGCTCTTGCGCTTCATCTCGGTCGCGATCCATTGAATAAGGAAGCGGCTGCCGAACAACAGCGCGCCCGCGGACCCCACGGCAATCCAGAACCAGGTCTCCGTGGCTTCCCTGCTGGACGTGGCCTGCGTGAGCCTATACTCGAAGAGCCATATCTTGACCAGAAGCACCAGGGCCACCACGGTGACGAGTCCAACCAACGCCTGAAAAGCTAGGCTCTTGGTTCGCGAAATCGACCCCTCTTCGCGCCAGATGTGCACAAGATTGCGCGAATAGATGACGCTGTTCAGGCTGAAACTCAGCGCACCGACGGGCGATTGCTCGTGAACCGCGTAAAGCAGCAACATAATTGCGCCCACGCTGCTCATGTACCAGAACGACACGGGCATCACGCTACGTCCCGCGCGTTCCGACGCCCACCATTGAAGATAAAAGCGGCTGAAAAAGATCAGCCCGCCCACGATACCCAGGGTCATCCACAAAGCATACGGCACGCTCAACGCCAGAGACTCCATACCTATTCTTCACCTTCCACGCGAAACGTCACGTACCGCATGGAGAGCCAACGTACACCTATTAGATCGTGGATTCCGCGCCACAGACGGTTGCCGATGCCGTACTTGGATACCCCATGGATGCGGGGATGGTGCGTCACCGGACACTCCGCGATGGTGAGACCGCCGTTGCGGACCATCACGGCAAAATAGCGGTGTACCCCGTTAAACGGAATGATGTGCTCCACGCACGCCCGGCGGAAGCCTTTGCTTCCGCATCCGGCATCGCGAATACCGTCGTCGATGATCTTGCGGCGCACGGAGTTGGCGATCTTGCTCGACATTTTTCGAACCCACGTGTCCTGTCGCTTTTCGCGGTAGCCGCACACGCAGTCGAATTCCTTCAACAAATCCAGAAACCTCGGGAAATCGCAGGGGTCATTCTGCAAATCGCCGTCGAGCGTCAAAATGTACGCGCCCTGGGCGCGCCGCATCCCCGCGACCAGCGCCGCCGATTGCCCCCGATTCTCCACCAAATGGACCG
>JBHEKO010000816.1:0-2868 GCA_041859475.1 Candidatus Hydrogenedentales bacterium | reverse complement strand
GTTCGAAAACCAGATTCGAAGTTGTTGCGGCTCAACGCCAGGTATCCGGTTTTACTGCAAACCCGTCACCCGCGTGCGTATTCCGACGATTCCGCCCTGTTGTTCCGAAGGAAGGCGCCCGGTAGTTCCGAAGGATTCGGGCCGGGTTTTCCGAGTGATTGCGGCCACGTGTTCCGAGTGAATCGGCCCTTTTGTACCGGGCGAATCGGAGCGTAGCGACGCGGGTGTTTCAACTGTTGTTTGTGTTTGTAGTTGGACAGGCCCTGGGATGTCAAGTGGGGTTTCTTTTTCGCATGGATTCTCCTTTGAGGGTGATGGTGTGGGCGTTGTGGATCAGTCTGTCCAGAATAGCGTCGGCGAGGGTGGGATCGCCGATGATGTCGTGCCAGTGCTCGACGGGTAGTTGGGCGGCGATAAGGGTGGAGCGCCGGTCGTAGCGGTCCTCCACAATCTCGAAGAGATCTCTTCGTTCTTCATCCGTCAGGAGGGCTGTTCCCCAGTCGTCGATGATGAGGAGGTCTATGCGCAGCAGACTGCGCAGCACGCGGTCGTAGCGGCCGGTGCCGCGCGCGACGGCCAACGCCTGGAAAAACCTCGGGGTGCGGAAGTAGCGGACGGTGAATCCCCTGCGGCAGGCGTGGTTTCCGAAGGCGCAGGCGAGGTAGCTCTTTCCCGCGCCGGTGGGACCGGTGATGATGCAGTTTTCGTGGCTGCGCAGCCAGTGGCATTCGGCCAGAGCGTGCACGAGGGTCTTGTTCAATCCGCGGGATTTGCGGTAGTCGATGTCTTCGACGCAGGCGTTCTGGCGCAGTTTGGCCTTGTTGAGGCGGGTTTGCAGCCGTCGGTTGTCTTGTTCGGCCTCCTGGCGATCGAGGAGGAGGGCGAAGCGCTCGTCGAAGTCGAGCGCGTCGTAGCGGCTGGATTCGAGCTGTTCGCGGTAGGCGTCGTACATTCCGGTCAGCCGCAAGCGTTGGAGTTTGTCGAGGGTCGGGTTGGTTAACATAAGCGTGGCTCCTTTTGGGTTGGGTCGGCGGGTTCATCGCCGGCCCGGGTTTGGGGTTGGTAATAATCCGACCCGCGCACGTTGCCGTGCGTGATGGCGGGCGAGGACGTCCTGGGTTTGGGCAAGGGCAGTCTGTCGAGGCCTTGTTTGAGGATTTCGCTAACGCTTTTGTAGGAAGCGGAGTTGATGGCCAGAGCGCGCTCGCACGCGGCCTCGAGCCGCTCGCTTCCATAGGCCTCGCCGAGGCGGATAATGCCCCGGCAGGCTTGGAAACCTTGCTGGGGATGGGGCCGCGAGGCGATGATGCGCTCGGCCACTTGCGCGGCGCAGGGTCCGGCCTTGCCTACCCAATGGATAATGCGCTCCGGCGTCCACTTGGCATGTTCGCGGTGCCCTTCGGGCATGTGCTGGGCAGGGTGGTGTGCCCGTTCTTTTGATGCGAGCGCACATGGCTGGCAACGCGCTGTCCTTTGTGGAAGCATTCGACGGTGTCCTCCGTCAGGCGCACGTCTATGCTTTCGCCCACGAGACGGTAAGGCACGCTGTAGTTGTGTTCGTCCGCCCGCAGCCGCACGTGGTAGTCGAGGTTGACCCGGCGCCGCTCCCACTCTTCGTATTCGAAGGGCTGGCGCGGCAGCGGCTTGAGCGCGGGCTTCTCCAGCTTTTCGAAGACGCTGCGCCGCGAGCCTTCGATCTGTTGGAAGGGACGGTCGTTGTATTCTTCAAGCAGCTTCCGGATGGCCCGGTTGAGGTCTTCCAGACTGAAAAAGGTCTGGTGGCGCAGTTTGGCGAGGATGCGCTGCTCGACGCCATTGACGCTCGATTCCACGCGGGATTTATCCTTGGGCTTCAGCGGTCTCGCCGGGAGGATTGCGGTCCCATAGTGTTCAGCCAGCCGCGTATAGGTGGGGTTCGCATCCGGCTCGTAGCGGCACGAATGCGAGACGGCGCTGCGTGCATTGTCCGGCACCAGTAGTTCGCTGACGCCCCCAAAGTACGCGAAGGCCCGCACGTGGGACGAGATGAAATCCGGCAGCGTCTGCGTCCACGTCGCCTCTGCATAGGTGTAATAGCTCACACCCGTGGCCGCTACAAAAATCTGGGCCTGGCGCACCGCGCCCGTCTTCGGATCCCGCACCGGCATCGTCATGCCCGCGTAGTCGATGAAGAGCTTCTCCCCGGCCTTGTGTTCCTGGCGCATCCAGACCGGCAGCTTGCCCTTCCACGCCCGGTACAAGTCGCAGAACCGGCTGTATTGGAAGCCCTCCGGATAGCTGGCTTTGTACTCCTCCCACAGCACGAACAACGTCACGCCCCGCCCCTTCAATTCGTCGTGGACCACTTGCCAGTCCGGCAATGGCCGCGCCGTGCCGTCAAGCGGCGCCGGGGGAAACAGCAGCGCCTCCAACGCCGCCTCACCCATCCCCTCCGGCAATGGCCAGCAGACCCCGGCCCGCTTCGCCCGCCACAGATACTCCCGCACCGTCGTGCGGCCCATCCCGCAACTGCGGGCAATCTGGCGCCCGCTCAGACCCACATCAAACCGTAACCGAAGTACTTCCTTGATCTTACGCATGGACAATCTCCTTCTTGGCATCGCTGCCTCCTTCACTCTTGGCCACCATGGCCAAAAGAGGCACACGATACCGCCTGCGTCAGAAACTGTCCTGCGTCGCGCACGCCCCGAAACGGGTGATCTGGTTATTCCGAGACGGACACGTGCACGTGTCCGAAATCACTGATCGGAATAAACCGAAATGGGTGGGCGGATGAAACCGAAACCACTAATCGGATTGCTCCGAAATACGCAGCCAGTGCGCCCAATATCGAACTCATGCAACCTTCCTCCTTGGTCGTAATGCAAC
>JBHEKO010000792.1:0-7165 GCA_041859475.1 Candidatus Hydrogenedentales bacterium | reverse complement strand
CGAGTGCCATACTGCTGCCAGGTCACATCGTTCACCCGCACCCACCGCGATAGGGGGAGTCCCGTGAGTGCACCTGCAACCCAAAGGACTGATGCTCCGTTAAGACGCAAGACAAGCGGCGACGGACCGAAACTCCTGGATATCCTGCAGGACAGACTGCTCGGTACCCGCCTGTATATCCACTCGCTTGCCCGCTACTGCTTCGTCGTCGGCATCGTCCTGGGATCCCTCTTCGCGCACGCTGTCGCCGGCGTCGAGGACCTCCCTCTCCGTACACTGCTTTCGTTCGCCGCGCTATTGGGTCTCTACAATTCGGCCGTGTTCGGCCTGATCCGCCATTATGATCGACGCAAGGGCCCCAAACCTTCCCATCGCTTTCTCGCCGGACTGACCCACGCCACCATCTTGTTCGACTACATCTTCCTGACATTGCTGCTATGGGCCGTTGGCGGGGTGAAATCGCCATTCGTGGCCTTCTACGTTCTCCACGTCATCCTGGCGTCTCTGCTCCTTTCGCCGCGCGCGTCATATGCCCACGCCTCGCTCGGGTATGTATTGATGGCCGCGCTCGCCTTGGGACAATGGAGCGGCGTCTTCCCAGCGCACATGCCCATCGGGGCCGTCAACAGCGCCGCCCCGCTCGATGGACGCTTCGTCCTCACCACGCTCGTGGCGCTTGGCTTTCTGATGGGGTCTGCCGCGTTCCTCATGAATGGCGTCACCGCGATGATTCGCCAAGGACAACGCCAGCTCAGCGACGCGAACGAGGAATTGGAACGCCTCTCCCAAATGCGGCGGGACTTTCTGCACATCGCCCTACACGACCTGAAGTCTCCTGCCGACGCCGTGGCCATGCTCCTCAGCAACCTCGAATCGGGTGTTGGGGGCGCCCTGTCCGATCAACAAGCCAAGTGGGTTTCGCGCTGTCAGATCCGCCTGAAAGAAATGCGCGGCTTCCTGCACGACTTCCAGGTCCTCTCCGTGCTCGATTCCTCGGAGATCGAAGCACAGGGGCAATCGATCGACCTGAACGCTTTGCTCCGCCTATTGGTGGAAGAACATATGGACTTGGCACAAGGAAAACTGCACACGCTCGTGCTGGACGTGCCAGCCCAGCTTCCCCCGGCCTTCGGCATCGAACGCCTTGTCCGCGAGGCCATCGCCAACCTAATCACGAATGCAATCAAGTACACGCCGCTCGGTGGTTCAATCCACGTTCGTGGAAACTCCGATGGGCGCCTCATCCGCGTTGAGGTCACCGACAACGGAATTGGAATTCCCCCCGATCAGATGGGAAACCTCTTCAAGGAGTTCGTTCGCCTGAAGCACCCCACCGACCGGACAGGGAACGTTTCCGGCAGCGGTTTGGGGCTCTCGATCGTGCGGCGAATCATCGAACTGCACGGAGGCTCGGTGCGCGTCGAAAGTGTCGCCAACGAAGGCAGCACCTTCATTATCGAATTACCTGCCCTCGGCGGGCGATAGGCAATTCAGCCCGCAACCTCGGAAACGGTCACCGTCTCCCCCTGGTGAATCCGTCCGATGACATTCGGATCCCCCTCTACCTTTCCCAGCGTAGCGACCGCTGCCACCAATCGGCACTCGTCGCCTATCGACGCCGGCGTGCGCCCATAGGGGAGGGCCATACAGCGCCCCTGAACCCAGTAACAGATGACCCCGGGGTCCACGACATCCACGAAGTCCTCTTGAATTTCGGCGTCGACCGGCAACGAAAAGTAGACCTCCTTGCCCCAGACCTGCGCCTTCGACGAATACGGCAGCGCGGCAGCAACTGCCTTTGCCGTCGGCGAATCGTCCAACTCGCCAAATATTTCACCGCTTTTCCAACTGATCCGAATCCGCATTGCTATGACTCCATGGCACTTATAATGGAACGTGCTGCGCACTTCTCAGTACCAAAGAATAGTCTGCGAAAGGGATACCCGGTCAAGAAACCACTTCTTGCGCAAACACTTGATAGCAGAGCTTCTAAACTCGCACAACCTCTTCCTCATGCCACGGTGGGTCCAGCGCGTTTGGTGAGATCTGAATCACCAGCGACGCCTCTCAATTCTCACTTGTTCCGTGTGTTTCGTGATTCGATCTTAGTCTTCTTCCACTTTCTTCGCGACCCCCGGCCAAGCCTCCGCGCCAACTGTGCGCTTCCGCGCCAGCTTTGGATACGGCGTGTCGTATCCCTTCACCGAATGCCAAATGATTCGATTGAACTCCCCTTCGTCGGCCATGTCGATGTCGTCCAACGGCATCTCCATCGACTTCTTCGCGTAGTACCGCTGCTTGCCCTTCAACGACGCCACCTTCGGGTTCATCTCGTCCAGCGGAATCGAATTTGGCAGCGCCTTGTACGGCGTGAAGTCCGGCGTTTCCATGAAGCTGTTCGTCATCGGCGTCGCGGCCAGATCGAACTGATTCATCGGCGGCAGCCCCATGATCAGCTCCATCGTCCGCAGCATGCTGGTCTGATTGTAGAACGTGCTGTCGACCAGGCCGCGCTTCGTGTACGGGCTGATGCAGAACGCCACGGTCCGCCGCCCATCCACGTGATCCAACCCCGCCTGCGGATCGTCCTCCACCACGAAGATCGCCGTCTCCTTCCAGAATTTGCTGTTGCTCACCGCCTCGACAATCTGCCCCAGCGCCAGGTCGTTGTCTGCTACGGTCGCGCGCGGCGTCGGAAATCCTTCCCGCGTGCCAACGGTGTGATCGTTCGGCAACAACATGATTGTGAAGTTCGGCCACTCGCCCTTTGCTTCGAACTCCTTCAGCTCCCGTATGAATTCCTGCGCGCGATACACGTCCTGCATCTTTCCCGGAAAGCCGATGTACGCCGGGCACAGGTACGGCTCCAGCGTGTGCAGGTCCGTACGCGAGCGAATCGACACGTTACGCGTGCCATTCTTGTAATCGCTGTAAATGTCGGCCCATGTCGCGCTGCCCGGTTCGATGACCGCCTTTACGAATTCGCCGTAGTTGCGGAACGTCAACCCGGCGCGCAACATATAGTCCCAGATGAAGCCCGACGACGCGTAAGCAATGGCGTCATCGCCATCGTAGGGATAGCTTCGCGAAAAGTCCCCGAAGCTCTTTTCGAGGTAGTCCGTGACATACCCTTCGTTTGTCCACTGATGGCCGTCCGCGCTCAACACCCCGTTGCAGTAGAAGTTGTCGAGCAACACAAACGTTTCGGCCAGTGCATGATGATTCGGCGTGACTTCGCGTCCGAAATGCACGAGGTTCGGATCGCCATTGCCCTGCGGCATATCGCCAAAGACCTGGTCGTAGGTGCGATTCTCTTTGATGATGTAGAGCACATGCTTGATTGGCGAAACCTCGCCCGGCCGCGTCGGCACTGGCACGGTGCGCGCCGCCACCGGCTCAAGGCCCAACTCCTTGTGCATCTTCGGCAGGCGCATGTTCACGGCCACACGCGTCGTGTAATCCCGCAACTCGCTCGCCCCGGGCACGGCGATGAACGACACCGATCCCGAATGCTCATGCGAATTGAAACCGATCTTCCCCTTGCTCTGTTCGAGTTGCTCTTCCGTGAGAAACGCGTCCTTCTTGCGGCTCCCGATGCCTTTCGTATTCGCCACGACCAGTTTGTCTCCGCACAGCAGCACCGACCCCGGATACCACCCCGTCGGGATTAGACCCTTCACCACGCCGCTCGCCGCATCCATCACGGCCAACGCATTGTTGCCGCCGTTCGCCACGTACAGCGTGCTGCCGTCCGGCGATACCGCAAGCGCATTGGGCGCGCTGCCAAACGGCAGTTCTTTCATCGGCCGCGTGCACAGCGTCTGCACGACCGCATCCGTCGCGGTATCGACCACGGACAAGGTGTCGCTATTCGCATTCGCGACATACAACCGCGCGCCGTCCGGCGAAAACGCCATCTCACTCGGATGAAGGCCCACCGCAAGCTCGCCCACCACCGTCCGTGACGCAATGTCGAGCACCGACACCGTTCCCGTCGACGCAATCCCCGTCTTCGGATCCACGACCACCCGGCTACCCGACGACGGTCCCGTCACCTCGCTCTCTTTCGGACGCCGCCCACCCCAGTTGGAGACGTAGGCCTTGCCCTTTCCGGCAACGACGGTGTACGGCGCGATGCCCACCTCGATCTGCGCCTCAACGGCGCCCGATTCAAGATTCACTACGCCCAGCGTGTTGTTCCGGCTCAGCGTCACATACGCGATACCCTTCGCATCGTCCACCGCGAGACCACCCGGGCTCGACACCTTCTCGCCCTTCGGTCCCGGCAGCGCAATTTCCTTCACCCAGGCAAACGCGCCCGCCTCGTTCTTCCTGGCGCAATACAGCGTGTCCTCCGCGCCCGTCGTCCACAGCGCGCCCCCATCCCCGCTCCACGCAATCCCGCAGAAACTCTGCCCGCCCTTCGGCAGTTTCAGCGACTGGACGATCGCGCGCGTGGACAGGTCCATAAACACGACGTCATCCTTGTTCTTTATGGCAAGCGTCTTTCCGTCCGGGTGCAGTGCCATGTCCACAGGCCGCCCGGGAAACAACACCGTTTCCCCCGCCGGCTCAATGAGTTGCTGCGTCCCGACGACATAGGTGCCGTCGTCCTGCGGACCCACTACCGCCTGCTCCAAAAAACCGCGCGGTCCCCGCTCCAACGCGGCCCCAAGCCCCTTAGGCCCCTCTGTCGTCACACACCCCGCCAATGCAACTATCGCCGCGGTGCACAAGATGATCTGTCGTGTCTTCATCATGGCAATTGCCTCCCTCGTTACAGGCAGTCTAGTGGGGCCGGGTCCGCAAGGCAAGAACCTTGGCTTCATCGCATTCAGAATCCCGCAAGTCCCTCGTCTCACGGGCTCAATCCTCAATACGAGATTCGCCTTGATGCCTCCAGGTTCCCAGCGCGTTTTGGCGGTTCATGACCACGGGAAGCGCGGGGAATACAGGCGTGGCTCAACAGAAAGACCGGAACAACTTCTTCGAGAGACCCGAGATCTTTACGGATAAGTAGTACGGGCTTTGCGGTTTTCGCGGTGTGGAAGGAAGCGGCCCGAGCGGCGAAGAATTGATCCGTCTGCCCAATAATCGGATAATCATCGCTCAGACTATAGGACCCGCAAGCGGTAGAGCGGGCAATGGGTGCAAACGAGACAGATTGCGCCTGCCGAAAGGGCTGTCGCGGTGGTTGTGTATCTACATCGCTGCGCGCCATCAATTCGTAGGGGGGATTGTCCGCGTGGAAAAGTATCCAATGATTATCCAGGGCGGCATGGGGGCCGCCATATCGCACTGGCAGTTGGCGCGAGCCGTGTCGGTGCGGGGCCAGTTGGGCGTCGTGTCGGGTACGGCCTTGGGGACGGTAGTCGCGCGAAAGCTGCAATCCGGGGACGTGGGCGGGCACTATCGCCGTGCGCTGGAGGCGTTTCCGGAGCAGGCGATCGGCAAGCGTATCATCGACTCGTGGTATCGTGCGGAAGGCAAGGCCGACAGCGCGCCGTATAAGCTGCACTCGGTCTACACCATCAATCCTTCGCAGGACCTTCTCGAACTCACCGTGGCTTCCGCGTTTGCCGAAGTGTTTCTGGCCAAAGAGGGGCACGACGGTATCGTTGGACTCAACTTGCTTGAGAAGATCCGCCTGCCGAATCCTGCGTTGTTGTATGGCGGGATGCTAGCCGGGGTGGATTACGTGATTATGGGCGCGGGGATTCCCATTGAGATCCCTGGCGTGTTGGACGGGCTGGCGAAACACGAGACCGTCCGGCTCCGGGTGCCTGTCGAGGGGGCTGAATCGGGCGAAGAATACTTCACCGTGTTCGACCCGAGGCGCATCGTCCCCGAGCCGAAGAGCGATCTGAAGCGGCCCAAGTTCCTCGCGATTATCTCTTCGGCGGTGCTGGCGATTGCGATGATCAAGAAGGCTTCGGGCAAGACCGACGGGTTTGTGATCGAGGGGCCGAAGGCCGGCGGACACAACGCGCCGCCGCGCGGGCAGGCTCCGCTGAGTCCCACGGGTGAGCCGGTCTATGGTCCGAAGGACGAGGTCGACATCGAGAAGATCAAGTCGTTTGGCCTGCCATTCTGGTTGGCGGGGACCTATGGTTCGCCGGAGCAACTGCGGCGCGCGTTGTCGCTTGGCGCTCAGGGCGTTCAAATGGGAACGGCGTTTGCGTTTTCGCAGGACTCGGGGTTCACGTCCGAGATTCGCCAACAGGCGCTCGAGAAAGTTGCGGCAGGCACCATGACCGTATTTACGGACCCGCTGGCTTCGCCCACGGGGTTTCCGTTCAAGGTCGCGAGCATACCGGACACGATGTCCGATCCCGAACTTTACGAATTGCGCAATCGCTTGTGCGACGTGGGGTATCTGCGCGTGGTCTACAAGAAACCCGATGGAACGCTTGGGTATCGGTGCGCGGCGGAGCCTATCGACCAGTACGTGAAGAAGGGCGGCAAGGTGGAGGACGTGGAGGGACGCAAGTGCCTCTGTAACGGACTCGCCGCGGCCGCGGGATTTCCGCAGGTGCAGAAGAGCGGGCAGATTGAGCGGGCGCTGGTGACGGCAGGGGACGACCTGCTGGAGATACGGCGATTTTTCAAGGAGGGTTCGACCTCTTACACCGCGGCGGACGTGATTGCCGTAATGACTGAGGGGTTGGACGCCGGACAGAGCGGCTAATGCGCGCGAACCATCGAGAATGTCGTCCCAGTTCGAAGCGGATTGCTTCACATTCTCATCTGCAACACGGCGTTGCATGCGGCATCCTGTTGATGGTCCTAATCCACTTCGTGGGGTGTGTTCGTATTGGATCGACCAGCCACGTCAATGTCGTTGGGCAGCCTGTTGCGATTTTGGAAGACGTAATCGGCGACGGCGAACACGACGACACCGAGGGGATACAGAAGGCGCTGGATTCAGGCGCACTCGTGATCTACTTGCCGCCGCCGGCACGCTGCTACCGGATTAGCCACGCACTCAGAATTCACTCCGGTCAAACGCTTCAGATGGACGCGACAACGGCTATCCGCCTAGCGGACGGCGCGAACTCGCACATGATTGAAAATGCTGACCGTAAAGGTGGGGACAAGGGCATCAGCGTCATTGGCGGGATTTGGGACGGGAACAACGCAGGGCAAACGCCACACGATTTCAGTC
>JBHEKO010000555.1:0-5276 GCA_041859475.1 Candidatus Hydrogenedentales bacterium | reverse complement strand
CGCCCCGGTCACGACGCATTACTTCCCCGACGGCGGGGCCGAGCAGGATCCCACCGACTGGTGGTCCGCGCTCATCGCCACCACGCGGCGGCTGCTGGCGGACAATCTTATTCCGCGCGAACGCATCGTCGCCGTATGTTGCACGACGCAAGGCGAAGGCACCGTGCCCGTAGACGCCGAGGGCCGCGCCCTGATGAACGCCATCCTCTGGATGGATGCGCGAGGCGCGAAATACCTGCCCGAGATCATGGGCGGCCACCCCAAGGTCAGCGGCTACAACGCCCTCAAATTGCTTCGTTGGGTGCGCCTTACCGGAGGCGCGCCGTCTCAAACCGGCAAAGACCCCGCGGGGCACATGCTCCTCATCAAGCACGAGCACCCCGGCGTCTATCGCGCAACCCACAAATTCCTGAACGTGCTCGACTACCTGAATCTCCGTCTCACGGGGCGTTGCGTCGCCACCTTCGATTCAATCATCACGTCGTGGGTAACCGACAACCGCAACGCCGACCGCATCGTCTACTCGGACGCGCTCCTTCGCGGATGCGCCATCGACCGCGCCAAGTTTCCAGACCTCGTGCCGTGCACGGAAGTCCTCGGCCCGATCACACGCGAGTTCGCCGATGCCGTCGATCTGCCCACCACGGTCAAGGTCGTGGCCGGAGCGATCGACAACACGGCAGCCGCCGTCGGTTCAGGCGCTGTCGAGGACTACGCCGCCCATCTGTACATCGGAACCTCGTCGTGGCTGGCCGCCCACGTGCCGTTCAAGAAGACCGACGTCGCCGCGTCGATGGCATCGCTGCCTTGCGCCGTACCCGGCCGGTATCTACTGACGGCATTGCAGGCCACGGCAGGCGGCAACCTGACGTTTCTTCGCGACAAGATTCTGTATCACAAAGACGAACTGTTGCAGGAAGCCCAAACCCCGGATGTCTACAAGATCATGGATCGCATCGCCGGCCGCGTTCCGGCTGGGAGCAACGGAGTCTTGTACACGCCGTGGATATTCGGCGAGCGCGCCCCGGTAGAGGACCGCACGGTTCGCGCGGGGCTATTCAATCTGTCGTTGGAGAACTCGCGCGAGGACATCATCCGCGCCGTGATGGAAGGCGTCGCGTTCAACACGCGCTGGTTACTTATCCCCTTCGAACGATTCACCAAGCGCCACACCGACGTGATCAACATTGTCGGCGGCGGGGCCATCTCGGATGTTTGGTGCGGCATATTTGCCGATGTGCTCGGCAGGCAAGTCCGCCAGACCAAAGACCCTATTCAGGCAAACGCCCGGGGCGCGGCGTTTATAGCGGCGGCAGGCCTGGGACTCACGGGAATCGGCGAAATCCCGAAGTGTGTAGAGTATCAGAAGACCTACACGCCGAATCCGGACCATCGCGTCATCTACGACACACTCTTCAAGGAATTCGTCACCATCTACAAGAAGACGAAGGCCATCTACCGTCGCCTGAACGGCTAACTCGCTCAGCGGATTCTACGGCCGTGCAGCGTGTGCCAAGCGCAAATCAATAGGACTGATCCGTCGAATCTGACCGATCCGTCAGATGCTTATTCGCGGCCTCTTCGCCGCTTAAAGCGCGGCAGCTTAGGATTGGTTCTCGCCGTCCATGCTACTCAGCACACGCCCGAACCCGGCCAGCGCGTCGTCGATCACCGCGTCCGTGTCGGCCATGCTGGTGTAGATCCGGCTCCCCGCGAGCGTGATGATTCCTTCCGCGGTAAACGCCGCGCCGATCTCCTGGGCGATGCGTTTTCGCTCGAACACATTCGCGAAGAAATCGGGATCGGTCAAATTGACCTGCAGGAGTCCGGTCGTTTCGAGGTGGACTATCGAGCCGTGGTTAAACGCAACGAACGGCAAGTTGAGTTCGTCGATTATCTTCTGAAGTCCCGTGCACAAACGGTCGCCCGCGCGCCCCGCGAGGATTGGGGCGTTGGTCCGTTCCATTTCTTTGATGGCGAAGTACCCGGCGGCACAGCTCATCGGATTGGCCGACAACGTTCCGCCGACCAAAACGCGCTCCTGCCCCGAGCCAATGCCTGCGCCCAAGCGCGCCATGATATCGGCGCGCCCGCCGACGCCCCCCGCCGCGGGATAGCCGCCGGCTACGCATTTGCCGAACACGGTCAGATCGGGCTTCACGTTGAAATACCCTTGCGCACCGGACAAGCCAACGCGGAATCCCGTGACGACTTCGTCGAAAATTAGCAAGGTCCCGAACTCGTCGCAAAGCGCGCGGACTTGCGCGTTGAACTCGCGCGTTACCGGGCGCGTGGCGCTCTCCGGCCCCAATGGCTCGACAATGACGGCGGCGGTCCCGCCGCACTTCTTGTTGCTCTCCATCAGAGCGCGCAGGCCTTCCGGTCCGTCGATGTCGTTGGGAAAGAACTCCTGCGTGTGCTTCAAGCAATCGTCGGGAATCCCCGTGGATTCGAAGGGGCCCGAACCCGGAATGCGCAAACTGAACGTGAGTTGGTCGCTCCACCCGTGATACCCTGCGCCGACCTTGATGACCTTCGCCTTTTCCGTGAAGGCGCGCGCCACGCGGATAGCGGCCATGCACGCTTCGGTACCGCTTCCAAGCATGCGGAACATCTCCACGGAAGGCATGTGCTCCGTGATGAGCTTCGCCAGTTTCAATTCGTATTCGTGGAACAACCCCGTTACGGGCCCGCACTCTCTTAGAAGCTCGATGATCTTGTCGCGGACCGGCGCATAGTTGCTTCCCAGGACCGTCGGGCCGCCGGCTTGAAGGAAGTCGATATATCTGTTTCCGTCAACGTCCCAAAGATACGGACCTTCCGCTTTGGATATGCTCAACGGGAACGGGTAGTTGAAGGCAAGGTTGTGCTGCACACCGCCGGGGATGTACTTGGCCGCCTCTGCCGTAGAGGCCTGACTGCCCTTGCAGCGTGTCTCGAAGTGACGGAGGTACTCCGCCATCTTGTCGCGTCGAATGGTGCGCGGCGGCACGCTTACGAGCCGTTCGCACTTCGCGACGATCTCGTCCGTATCTGGCCAGTGCGACAAGGCAAATTCTTGAGATGACATGATGGTGTTTCCTCGTTTCCGTATGATGCAATCGTATTGCGCTTGCATACCCCACGTCAATTCGGCCCTATTCTGAGGACCCAATTGGTAGCGCTTCAGTCTTCCAACTCGGGAGGCAATGGCGGACGTGAGGGATTCCGGGACTCGCGGCTTCTGCGGCGGATTTCTTGGAAGAAGCCCGATAGGAGCGCGCCGCATTCGTCCGCCAAGAGGCCGGGATATACCTTGGGCTGATGGTTGAAGCGCGTGTCCTCAAGAAGGTTCATCAGCGTGCCGCAAGCGCCCGCCTTAGGATCGTGCGCGCCGAAATACACCTCGGGGATGCGCGCCAGGATAATGGCCCCCGCACACATCGGACACGGCTCCAAGGTCACGAAGAGCTTCGTCTCCTCAAGCCGCCAACTGCCCAGCTTATTGGCGGCCTGCGTGATGGCCACCACTTCGGCATGCGCCGTCGGGTCTTGCAGCAACTCGCGCTGATTGTGCGATTTGCCGATGATCTCGTTGTTGTAGATGATGACGCAGCCCACGGGCACCTCGCCCTCTTCCTGGGCGCGTTCGGCCTCGCGAATCGCGTAGCGCATGTATCGTGCATTGTCGTCCAACATAAGCGTGGATTGTGAGGACACGACGGCGACGTGTCAAGTTCCCGGGGTTGCGCGAAGGCGCACGGAGAACGCGATGTCGCCTTTCTCCTTAATCTGGTGGGGCTTGTCGGGGGCTTGTCCTCCGTCGTCCTTCAGGTTCGGACCAACGCTGTAGATGGTGAAACCGCCATCATCGTGAAGATAGCGAATGGGCTGGCCGTCCATGCAATCGACCGGCATCTTCCCCATATAGCGCGGGACCAGCTCACCCAACACGTTCGGAAACGTGCCCTTCTCGTGACGATACCGAAGAAGCGCGATAGCAGTTGCAGCGCAGTTCAACGAACTTGTGTCGCGCGCCTGCGACTCCATAGCGTCACACAGAATGACGGCAAGAATGTTGGCATCCACTTTCGTGTATCGGTCAATTCCATCCCAGTTCTCTGGAGAGACTTCGTCGGCGACACGCTTAGCACGCACCAGACCTTCAGAAGGATAGAGGCGCGCCGCTTCGATCATGACATCCATCACTGTCAGCATTTCTTCCCAATCAAAGTGCTCACTCAGGTCCACCGCCCACCACCTCATATCCGCCAATTTGGCTAAAGGGCTCGCCCCGGAAGGACTACTCGTTATCGCCATTCTGTCGAGATACAGGCACCTTTCTCCGATGAGTCCCGTGTAGACGCTGTCGCTCTTGTTGAGCTTTTCCACTTCTTCCTGAAGTGCCTTCAATTGCTCGAGACTGAACGCCGCCCGGTTGAGACTCTGTTCAACGGAATCAACGAATAGGGCATGCATTTCCATACGGACGGTCTGCGAACGCAGGACTGGCTCGCTCTTGCAGGCGTCGCTTAGTCGCGCCCCAACGAGCAGTGCTTGAAACGCCGCCTCGGCGTTTTCCATTTCCGCCTCGTAGACCGCCTTGAGGCAAATCAAACGCTGAAGGTCAGGCAAAGGCGCAGTATGCGGAAACCCGGTGGCATACCCCGTGTAGAAGTTAAGGGTAAAGCGGCACTCGGGAAGCTGCGCAGCCTCGCTCAATTTGAGCAGGCACTTCTCCTCGCTCGACAGGTAGAGGGACACAGCCAACTTCATCTCCTCGGGAAACGGCTGGGACAGTTCTGGTACGTCCACCTTGTTTACGTACGGAATGGGCGCTTCAGGATCCGAAGGCGGCCGATGATAGTCGATGGCCTTCTGGAGGGGTATCGCAGCGTTCTCTTCATCGGCAACCACGCCTATCGACGCATAGAGGTCCGCGGCACTCGCGGGCAGTCCGGAATCGCGAATAGCCTGGATGCGGTCCGCGGTTCTGCCTTGAATCCTCTTCGCATACCAGAAGAATCCAAGACAAACCAGAACAACCAACACGACAACAGACAAAGAAATCCAATATCCTTTGGGGGAAGATTTGCCATTGTGCAGTGCCTCTTCTCCCGTTACCACGTACACCTCCCTTCGATTGGCGTCGCGATGTCAATACCGCCAGGAACTAGCCCCCGTTGCCGGCACCCAACCGCACGGAGAACGTGAGGTCGCCGGAGTTCAAGATATTCTTATCCTTCTCAGGTGGCTTACCAGCGTCGTCCATCCTATTCGGACCGATGCTGTACACC
>JBHEKO010000392.1:0-18372 GCA_041859475.1 Candidatus Hydrogenedentales bacterium | reverse complement strand
AGAACGGCGCCTTTCCGTAGCTCTGCTTCAAGGTGCTCCAGTGCTTGCGCCGCCACGGCTGCGTCTCATCGACACCGACCTCGTCCAACCTGCATGCCAAGGGCGCGTGAACCGGCACGGTGAGCACCACGGATCCGGCGGCGGTCTTGACGCGGTTGCGGTTCTGCCACCCGTTCTTGTTGTACTGGATATTGTCGAGCACGATGAAGACGCCGGCGCGCGCGATCTTCTCGAAGTACCGAAGCCAAGGCAGATAGTGCAACTGATGAATCGAAGCGAGCATGGATGGCTGTTGTTTCTCCTTGAGTGACACTGGGGCTACATCAGGTTCGCCGCGCCGGTGATGACTTCGCCTGTCTTGAGAACTTGAATGATCGACTCCGCGGCCTTTCCGGAAAGCACGTCGCGTGCAATCAGCTTGTAGACGCCTGGCCGCTCGTTGAATGCGAAGGGGATGAAGGCATTGCCCGTGCCTTCTGGACACACGACATCCTGGGCATAGTGTCTCAATGGTATTTCCTGGTCGCCCGACAAGAAGTGGAGTTCGATGTGAATCACGTGAACTCCAAGTGTTCCTTTACGCGTGGTCACGGTGAGCGCCATCGGAAATCGCTCGCCCAAGGCCATGCTCTTCGGCATTCCAAGCTCGACGCCGGTCACATCGTACGGCAGCGACGAATACAGCTCCGCGGCCCCCGGTTTCAGCGTCATGTCGATAGACTTGGGCCGCATCACGCGCACGCCTTTTCGCACATCGGTTACAACGCGGGGGTCGCTGATGCGCGCGCGCAGCTTCTGCTCGCCCACATCCGGAGAAGCCAGCACGCCAAAGATGCGCGTTTCTCCAAGGCGATAGCCAATCAGTTCTCCCTGAAAGAGCTTGCTTCCCTTGTCCGAAAGCTCAAGAATCGGCACAGCTCCCGCTGCGCGCAACAGCGCGCGCATGAACACACCACCCCCATTGGGCTTCGCCAGCCACGGCTTCACGTCGTGGTTCAACAAAGCAGCGACTCCTTGCTCTCCCCGGCGGACAAACCAGACCGGCGCTTCGCCTGCCGCACCGCCGGCCTCCACTCCGTCCATGGCCGCCAAACCCAATTCCGTCGTTACACCCTCCAGTTCGGCCTCGAAGGCGTCCCCGTCGAGCTTGACCGATGCACTGCCGGCCGCGGGTACGCCCCAGGCCCCGGGCTTGGATCGTTCCACCCCGAAGGCGGCGAGAAGGGGATTCGCGGTTCTGGGAAGTCCGTGCTCGTTGTAGACGCCGGGCGCGAAGTCGGCAATTAGGCTTCCGCCAGCCTGATGGAACTGCAGTATCGCCTTGGCCGTCTTGTCGCTCATGGCGCGTGCTTTCGGCAGCACAAGGACGCGAAAAGCACTCAGAGCGCCTCCGGCAATTTGCTCGCCGGACACCAAATCGAACTGGTATCCCAGCCCGTGCACCAGCGCGATGAAGGCACTCAACTCTTCTTCGGATGTGATGCCTCCCCCGCCTTCGACGCGACTCAGAATACCGCTGGTAGCGTCGTCGTAGATGGCAATGCCGGAATTCAAACGCTCGGATTGCGCCAGGAGCTTCGCTATGCCTCCTTGAATGACGGCCACTTCGGCGAGTGAAGAGGGGGGCGTTGGCAGGGGCGAGCCATCGGGACCCAGCATCACGAGTTCGCCAACCCCGCTGCCAGTAGCCATCGCATCCGGCCACCACAGGCTCTGGAACCCATGGAAGACCGCATACCACGGTGTCCATTGCTCCCGCGCCACTTCCGTCTCACGCGGCCCTTTCGACAGCACAATCCCCGTCCACGCGTCTTTCTTCTTGAAAGACCTTACGCGCTCGGCCGCCAATGCGCCGGAATCGACCGCGAGCCAGTCCATCATCGGAACCAGGCGCCCCCAATCGTAGCCCTGAAACACGCCTGCTTGCGGCTGCGTCTTGAATCCGACCCGGGCGCGTGAGTCAACACCCTGAATCGTCTTTTGGGCACGGGCGTGGGTCTCGGTGAATGTGGCATTCATGCTCGTACGGAAGTCTACCCACGGCGCGTATTGACCCGATGCCGTTACCGCTTCGCGCGCGGGCGGCCTTACGGAATCCCAGTCCGCGTACGTGGTTCCCCATGCCGCGTTGAGTTGGTCCAAGCCGCCGTATGCTTGCTGAAGGCGGTTCCAGTAGGCTTCCCGGCAGTATTGCGAATGGCACACGTCTTCTTCGCTTTGGGAAAGCGCGTTTCCGGCACCGACGGAATATCCGCCAATGCCTTGAAATCGCAGGGCAGTAGCGGCGGCGGCGAGCGCCTCCGAGTCCGATTCGAGGAAGCGCGGATCGTTCAAACAGGGCTGTCGTTCCAGATTGACGGCGGGGCCATCCGCAACGTAGTCCACGACACGGGCGAACGACTGAATCCCCGAGCGCCCCAGATAGGTTGTTGCGATTTCGTTGCCAGCGGTCTCCGCGAAGTCCACTCCCAGTTCGTGAAGCGTCTTGAATACGCGGCGAGCGTTGTACTCGGCAGACCCATCCTCCGTGACGACCAAGGAAAAACGGCCCGTCTCCAAAGGTTGCCGTACCGGTACGTAGCGACACTCGAATGCCGCTTGGCGAAGATCCCAATCACCCACGCTGGGGGTTTCCCGATCAACCGCATAGGCTTCGATCGTTACCGACGTGGTCCGAAGATCCGACAGATTGAGCGGCGCCTGCGCGATGGTCACCCCTTCTTTGACCTGCTGGGTCGCTCGCGCGACCAAGCGCCCCAGGGCATCTACGGCGCGAACGTGCACGGTACACGGACGCGGGCTGGGGAGCAGCATGACATCCACGCCCAAGGTGTCTTGCGTCTGCACGATGGGATTGCTTAGCTTGACCTGAGTGATCGCTGGGCGCCCCTCGACCTCGATAGACTCGGTGTGCCATTCAACGACCTTGTCGCCTTCCAGTAGCCACACATCCAGGTAGAACTTTCCGGACGTTGCCGGCACGTAGAGGCGAAACGTCTGTTCCCCTTCGTGCAACACGGCTTTGTACACGATTTCGAATGGATTCGGCCGGCCGGGTTGGCGCAGGAGCGAACGAACTGCGTAGTCGCGGTCCGAGGGCTTCCGAAGACGAAGCTCATAGGGACGGAAGTATTGCGAGCGAGCCGTCAGTTGAGGGATTGGAGCCGGCTCGTCGGCAATGTTCAAGGGAATCTCGGCATCATCGGGAACGGCAGGCGCCAGCGCTTTGATGCTCTCCACCGCAACGTCCGGTTCACGCTTGCCCAGCCAGCGCACAGAGCGCGCAATCAGGGAGAAGTAGGTGTCCAGATGCTCTTGCTCCGCCAATGTAGGATTCTCAAGCACCGGCAGCAGGCAGTGTGTCATGGACCGGCCGCTCGAATAGTCGAACTCGATGACCCTTCCTTCGCCATAGCGCTCGATTACAACAAAGTCGAGTCCTTTTCGCCACTCCGGCGACAGGGACTCTCCAATTCCCCGGGTGACGGATTCGCCCCCTTCGCCGAGTTCCAGCGCGTCGAGGAATTTCGTGACATGTTCCGGGGCATCGTACTGGTGATTGGCGAGGAGAAGGCCCGTCCCGCCGCGCACCTTCTCGACTATCGCGTTGAAATCCTCTTCGGGGAGGATATGGAAATCGAAACCAGCCGCCACGATCACGTCGACGCGGCGTTGCAGCCCTGCGCGGAGTCGCTGGAGCGTCTCCTCCGAGGAGCACCCCGGAACGGGTTGGCCAGCGCCCTCCGGCTGTCCGAGATGGGTTTCGTCCCAAAATGGAACAGCCTCCATCTCGACGTCCAGCCTGCGCAGAAGATCGGCCGCATCGCGCAACGTGAATCGTGGGGCAAGGAACATGACCCGAAGCGGCCCCTTCTCAAGCGGTTTTCCCCATACAACGCCGTCCAAAGCAGGGGCAATGGACGACGCTGCGAATGCGGCATCGCGTGGGTTGGGTTTGTCCCCTCCAATTCGGAGGGAGGGCAGTTGTAAGGCATGGGCCTCAACGCACCAAGCCATGAGGAGCAGGCTGGCAATCGGTACTGCCGACCGTTGCGCAAATCGAGGCCATCGGATTGTCGCAGTTGTACACATGTGGCCAGTGTACGAGTCGAACTCGTTCAATTCCAACGGAACCCGGGCAAACCTGTCGAAGACTTTGAGGGAAACAAGCATTTCGAGGCAAGAGACGGGCGGAGGCGCATCGAATCACACGCGCGATTTACGTGCGAATTCGGGTGGCCGGTGCCAACATCATGGCATGAATTGGGACGCAAGGTGTGTTAAAGTATGGGCGGTAAGAGTTTGGAAACGTTCCTTCGGCATGAGACGAGCGCCCGAACCGACGAGGACACCCTATGACGGACGAGATGTTCCTGAGCGACGACAAGAAGTCGCTGCGCCGGGGACGTCGTCGAGAACAGCGCACGGACACCTGTCGGCCGTGCCGAATCTGGCCGAAGGATGCAGCCGAGCTATCCGTCCAGGGGGTCATTATCAACATCACTCCCTATGGAATGTGTGTCCGGATGATGGAAAACGTTGCGGTCGGAACCGAGGTCATGGTTCAGTTGATGCGAGATGAACGCTTTAACGAACCCCTGTCGCCGCCAGTAGAGGGGCTAATTGTCCGCGTTTTGGATGACCCGGAAGGATTTATGGACCACGGCGTCCAACTGCTGCAGAAACAGATAGAGCGGCATGAGGTTCGCCAGTTATACGCAAGAACAGTGGCCAATTCGAAGAAGCGCACGAGCACGCGAATGCACACCATCGACTTTCGGGTCGGCGGTCCGGGACAACGGCGCAAGTGATCCGGAGCCATGGAGGACTCGCGTTGAAGTGTATCGTGGGTGGCAGCGTGCGCCGTAATTGCTTGCGAAAATGTAGGTACTCGGAATCCGTATCGAACTGAAACGAATCGCGTAGACGCACTCTGCTATCCCCGTGCAGGTTGCGGGACAGGAGGCCTGTGAAGGCGCCAAAGATCCTGATTGTTGAC
This sequence comes from Candidatus Hydrogenedentales bacterium, assembly GCA_041859475.1. Lineage (GTDB taxonomy): Bacteria > Hydrogenedentota > Hydrogenedentia > Hydrogenedentales > SLHB01 > JAIBAQ01. The sequence continues at coordinate 13,373 of JBHEKO010000392.1, read as the reverse complement.
GATGAGCCCGACACCGTGATGCTGATTGCCCGGGCTCTCAAGACGGAAGGGTTCGACGTGGTAAGCGCGTATGACGGCATCAGCGCGGTGGACTTGGCGGAGAGTGAGAGTCCAGACCTCGTGCTATTGGACATCATGATGCCCATGATGAGCGGCTACGAAGTATGCGAACAGCTAAAGGCAAACCCGCAGACGCAGAACATTCCCGTACTCACGCTATCGTCCGCCCATGGCCACGAAGCCTTGGTGAAGAGCATCAACGCCGGAGCGGCGACGTTGATTCTGAAGCCGTTCACTCCCGCGGAGCTCGTGGCGCAGATTCGCCGCCATTTGCCTGCTGTCGAGGAGTAGAGTCGAGGGGATTTCCGGTCCACTCGGCGTGATTGGTTACAGCGCTTACCTCGCGGAGGCGCGCATTTCCCCTATTCCGTCTCCCTTGCGGCGGGACGCCGCCCCCCCCGAAGAACCCAAGAAAGGCCTGAGTTTCGCGAAAAAATGCCTTGCCAGAACGCAACGCCTATGCTATAACATTTTAGGAAGGGACGCCGTGGGGGCGTCTGGTGTTCGTGACTCTTGGTGTTGATTGCTATCAAAGTCCTGCTTGACGTGAAACCTACCTCAATGCTCATCCTTGGTCAATCCTCTACCACAGCAGTCTTGAACCCGTCGAGAGTATTATGGGTTAAGAAAAGGAAAAGGATCGCGTGATGAACATTTATGTGGGCAATCTGCCGTACTCCACAACCGAGGAAGATCTGAGGCAAAGCTTTGAGGCGTTCGGCCGGGTTGACTCAGCACGCGTCATCTTCGACAAATTCACCAACCAGTCCAAAGGGTTTGGGTTTGTCGAGATGCCGAATGCAGCGGAAGCTCAAGCAGCCATTGGCGGGCTGGACGGAAAGCAGCAGGGGGGCCGTTCATTGCGCGTGAATGAAGCCCGGCCGAAGACCGAAGGCGGCGGCGGTGGTGGCGGCGGACGCGGTGGAGACCGCGGCGGCTATCGCGGTCGCTAGTTTCGCCCATTATCCCAAAGACAGACCATCAAACCACTCGACGGATCCACCGCCGGGTGGTTTTTCAGTTTCTTGGACAATCGCCGCGATCCGCGACGGGTGGAAGGAGAGCGATTCCCCTGCTCGAACGCCAATTTGCTTGAAATTGGCGGTCGATTGTGTTATTCCATCGCTACCCAAGCCTACGTGACCTCCTGAGATGTCCCGACGCACAACCCCCTGTTCAGCGGCGCATCCCGGATGGTATGCGTAAGGTGGCGACGCCGCGTCAGCGGGTGTCCAGCCCGAAGTCGGGAGGGACGATGACGGATGCGTCTCTCTTTCGATTGGCACGGACATGCTGGTCCGCACGTTGGGGAACGGGGCATTTTGCGGATTGACCCGCGTGTGGCGGGCGGCATGGCAGGGGCGAAAGACAAGCAAACTCGGGAAGTTTTCAGTCTATGAAGATACATCCATCGGCTATCGTCGATTCCAAGGCAGAGTTGGACGAGGGCGTCGAAGTTCAGGCATTCAGCATTGTCGGGCCGCATGTGCGCATTGGCTCGGGCACGGTCGTGGGTCCGCACTGCGTGATTGACGGACGTACGATTCTTGGAAAGAACAACCTGATTTTTGCCGGGGCACAAGTCGGTTCACGGTGCCAAGATCTCAAGCACAAGCCGGAATTCGTGGGCCGGTGCGAGATTGGCGACGGGAATATGATTCGCGAGTACGTCACGATCAGCGCAAGCACGATGAGCAGCTACGAGGACGAGCACCGCGTTACGACGATGGGCAACGGCTGCCTGCTCATGGCCAACGCGCACGTAGCCCACGATTGTTCGCTGGGGAATAACGTGATTATGGCGAACAGCGTCGCTTTGGCGGGCCATGTCCGCGTGGAAGACCGCGCCAATATCGGCGGTCTGAGCGCCGTGCATCAGTTCTGCGTGGTCGGCACTATGTCCATGGTGGGGGGGATGACACGCATCTGGCACGACGTGCTCCCCTATATGCTCGTGGACGGGAACCCGGCTCGTTGTTGCGGTCCCAATACGGTAGGCCTCAAACGGCATGGGCTGACCGACGAGGGGCGGGCGCGCATCAAGGCGATGTACAAGATCTTCTATCGCTCCAACATGAATACGACGCAGGCGACCCATGAGATCGAAGCGCAAGTCGAAGACAGCGACGAGCGCACCTACATATTGGATTTCATCGGCAAATCGATTCGCGGCATCACGCCGTAACAATAGCGGCCGGACAGGCCGCGGAAACATCAACCCGGCACACTTCGTGGCGCCCGCCTGAAGGACACACGTATGAACACGGTTCGCGCCGGCGTGGTCGGCGTAGGCCATCTTGGCTACCACCACGCGCGCATCTACGCCTCTCTACCCCACGTCAAACTCGTCGGCATCGCCGATCCCGACGAAGGACGTCGAACGAAGGCCGTCGAAGATTTCCATACGCAAGGATTCGACTCGGTGGACAAATTGCTTGCGGCCGGCGTCGACGCCTTGTCGATAGCGGCCCCAACCGGCTCCCACCATTGCGTTGCCCTTGAGGCTCTGAAAGCCGGCATCGATATCATCGTGGAAAAGCCGATTGCCGCGACCGTTGCGGAGGCGGAAGAAATCGTAGCCGCCGCGGCACAGGCAGGCCGTTTGCTCCAGGTGGGCCATATCGAGCGATTCAATGGGGCAGTCGTTGCCTTGATGGATGCGGTCGTCAACCCGCGCTTCATCGAATGCCACCGCCTGAGTCCTTATCCAAACCGAGGCGACGACGTGAGCGTCGTCCTGGACCTGATGATTCACGATCTGGAGATTGTTCGCGCCTTGGTGCGCTCCGAAGTGGTGTCGGTCGATGCCGTGGGCGTATCCGTATTCTCGGGTCAGGAAGACATTGCCAATGCGCGCATCCGGTTCGAGTCGGGGTGCGTAGCCAACATCACCAGCAGCCGGGTCTCCTTGGAGCGCATGCGGAAGATTCGCATCTTCGCGGAGGACATGTATGTGTCCACGGATTACAGTGCGCAGGAAGTCACCGTCTACAAGAAGAAAGCGGGAACACTGGCAGCGGGCATGTCGCCCATGGAACTCATCACGGTGGAGCCGCTTGACGTTCACAAGGACGAGCCCCTCAAACGCGAGCTGGCTTCGTTCATGGAGTGCGTGCGAACGCGCCAGCGGCCGGTGGTGGCGGGCGAAGACGCGTTGGCCGCTTTGCGCCTCGCGATACAAGTTGTCGAATCCATTCGGAAGCAAACGTGACTCACATCTATCTGTGCGCGGGGGAAACGTCGGGAGATATGCACGGGGCCAACCTGGTTCGCGCCCTGCGGGAAGCGGACCCGGCTGTCGAATGCGCGGGCCTTGGCGGCCACCTGATGGCGATAGCGGGTATGCGTCTGGACTTCGACTTGGCAGGGCGCGCCATTATGGGGTTCGCCGAGGTGGTGAGGCATCTGGGGTTCATTCGAACCCTGTTCAACGAGACCGTCGCGAGGCTGGAGCGGGAACGTCCGGATTGCTTGGTCGTTGTCGACTATCCCGGTTTCAACATCCGGCTTGCGCGCGAGGCGAAGCGGCTTGCTATTCCGGTCGTCTGGTATATCAGCCCGCAAGTCTGGGCATGGAAGAAAGGCCGGGTGAAGACCATCGCGGAAACCGTTCGGAAGATGCTGGTGATCCTCCCATTTGAAGAAGCGCTCTATCGCCAAGCAGGTCTTGAATGTGAATACGTCGGGCATCCCCTGGTCGATCACCTTGATACCTTGACCTTGACGGAGAAATACCGCGACGCGCTGACCATCGGCCTGCTGCCCGGTAGCCGCGAACAGGAAATTGGCCGGATATCCGGTGTGATGTTTGACGTTGCGCGCGGTATACGTGATAGACATCCCCATGCCCGCTTCGTCGTTCCGTGCGTGAGTGCGGAGCGCGAAGCCCAGGTTCGTGCCTTGGCCGGCGATTTCCCCATTGAGACGACCGTCGGCAAATCCTATGAAGTGCTCAACGGTGCGCGCTTTTGCCTGGTGGCGTCGGGCACGGCCACGCTCGAGGCTGCGCTGTTTGGCGTTCCCATGATTGTTCTGTACAAAGTGGCCCCGGTAACCTACGCCTTGGCGCGGTTGCTGGTGCACGTCGAACACATCGGTTTGGTAAACATCCTGGCGGGAAAACGAATCGTCCCCGAGTTCATCCAGGGGGCGGCTACCGTGGAAACCATTCTGCCGGAAGCCCTTGCCCTAATCGAAGAAGGCCCGAGGCGGCAACAGACGATCGAGGATCTGACTATGGTGCGCGAACGAATCGGAGGCCCCGGTGCGAGCCGGCGCGCAGCGCAGGCCGTGCTATCCGTGGCCCGGGACACGGCCCGTGGCTGACCGGCTTTATCTGATAGACGGCAGCGCTTTCGCGTACCGCGCGTACTTTGCTATTCGCAATCTGACGAATTCCAAGGGAATGCCCACGAACGCCGTCTACGGATTCGCACGCGTTCTGATCAAGATTCTGCGCGAGCAAGACCCAAGTCATATTGCGGTCGTGTTCGATGCGCCCGGAAAGACGTTTCGCGACGACATGTATGCGGAGTACAAGGCCACGCGCCAAGAGACGCCCGAAGACCTGCGCGCTCAGTTTCCGTTGATGCACAACGTTGTGAAGGCCTTCAACATCCGCCTGCTTGTCGTGCCGGGCGTAGAAGCAGACGACGTAATTGGCACCTTGGCGTGCCGCGCGGGCGAAGCGGGGTTGAGCGTCGCGGTCGTCACGGGCGATAAGGACATGCTCCAACTCGTAACCGATACCGTTACGGTCTTCGATCCCAACAAGGACGATGACGGCCAGTGGATTGGCATTCCGGAGGTGAAGGAGCGGTTCGGCGTTGCCCCGGAGCATGTCATCGATGCACTCGGGCTGATGGGCGACACCGCGGATAATGTGCCCGGCGTGCGTGGTATCGGCCCCAAGACGGCGCGAACCCTGCTCGAAAAGTATGGGACTATCGAGGGCATCTACGCGCACATCGACGAAATCTCCGGGAAGCAGAAGGAGCGGTTGCTCGAAGATCGCGCGCTGGCCATGCTCAGCCGCGAACTCGTGACCATCAAGACCGACGTACCTCTCGATCTCGGCGTGGAGGATTGCCTGCGGAGCGCGTTCGACCGCGAGAAGCTCGTGCAGGTCTTTTCCGATCTCGAGTTCCAATCCCTGCTCCAGGAGTTCCTGCCCGAGGCCGCAACCGTAGAGGAACTCGATTACCGGCTCATCCTGACCGAAAGCGAACTCACCGCTGCCATCCATGAGATGCGCGCCGCGGGCGAGTTCGCCGTCGATACCGAGACCACGTCGACTGACCCGATGCGCGCACGGCTCGTGGGTGTTTCGCTGAGTTGCAAGCCGAATACGGGGTATTACCTCCCCCTGGGGCACACCGCTATGGCAATGGCGGTCATGGGCAAAGACGGCCACCCCATGGAACAGCTTCCGTTGGAGCGCGCACTCGACCTGCTCCGCCCGCTGCTGGAGGACGCGTCCGTCGGCAAGATCGGCCAGAACATCAAGTACGACCTAATCGTTCTGGAACGCGCAGGAATACGGTTGCAGGGAATCAAGCTGGATACCATGGTGGCATCCTATTTGACAGACCCCTCCCGAATCAGGCATAATCTAGATGAAATTAGTCTTCACTACCTCAAGCGCAAGCTTATCCCCATCTCCGATGTGATCGGCAAGGGATCCAAAACCATAACCTTTGACGAGGTTCCCGTCGATCAAGCTTGTGCGTATGCGAGTGAAGACGCCGATGTGACGGGGCGGCTGGGGGAAACGTTCCGGCCCATTCTTGTCGAACGGGGATTGATGGACCTGTTCGAGCGCGTCGAGCTTCCTTTAATCGGCGTGCTGACGCGAATGGAAATGACGGGGGTTGCCATCGACCTCGCGGTGTTCGCGGGGCTCCAGCGCGAAGTAGAAGCGCGGCTGCGAACACTGGAAGCCGAGATATACGAGACGGCCGGTGAGCCGTTTCAGATTAATTCCCCCAAGCAATTGCAGGAACTTCTGTTTGGAAAGCTGGGGCTCAAACCGCTCCGGAAGACCAAAACAGGATATTCGACCGATGTCGAAGTTCTTGAGGAGTTGGCGAGGGAGCACCCGCTCCCCGAGAAGATCCTGGAGTACCGCACGTTCGAGAAGTTGCGAAGCACCTATATCGAGGCGCTTCCCAAGCTTAGGCACCCGGAAACCGGACGTATCCATACATCGTTCAACCAGGCCGTTGCCGCGACAGGGCGCCTGTCGAGCAGCGACCCGAACTTGCAGAATATTCCGGTTCGAACCGAGATCGGCAAACGAATTCGAGAAGGATTTGTTCCCGGCGATCGGTCCCACAGATTAATCTCTGCCGACTATTCACAAATTGAATTACGAATTCTGGCCCACCTGTCCGGCGACGAGCACTTGCGCGAAGCCTTCGAGCAAGACGCGGATATCCACCAGGAGACGGCGGCCCGCGTGTTCGACGTGATGCCCCAACTGGTCTCGCCGGAGATGCGGCGGCAAGCGAAAGCAGTCAATTTCGGCGTCGTCTATGGCATCAGCGCCTTCGGTCTTGCGCGCAATCTCGGTATCGCCAATGCGCAAGCCGCGCGGTTTATCGAGCAGTATTTCGCGAAGTATCCGCGAATACAGGAGTGGATTGCCGAGACCTTGGCCAAGGCTACGGTCGATGGATACGTTACGACGCTCCTGAACCGGCGGCGCTATGTGCCGGACTTGACCAGCAGCAACGTGGGCGTGAGGAAGGCCGCGGAGCGCGTCGCGATGAATACGCCGGTTCAAGGGAGCGCGGCGGACATCATCAAAGTGGCGATGGTGCGGCTGGACGAAGCATTGCGGGACACGGAATCCCGCCTGATTCTACAAGTGCACGACGAGTTGGTCGTCGAAGCCCCTGCCGGCAAGGCGGAGGAGACGGCCCGCTTGATGAAAACGATAATGGAAGACGCTTTCCCTCTGAGTGTCCCGCTCAAAGTGGACGTAGGGGTAGGCGCCAACTGGGCGGAGATTCATTGAGGAAATCAGGGGAGCGCGAGAAAGAAACAGAGGCCGCAGGGCCTGTTGTCGCTCGGGGCGACGAAAGGATGTTGAATGGCTGAGAGAACTATGCACGACCGACCCCAATCGAAACCGCACAATCGCATGAGGCGGCCCGGACAGGGCGGACCAGGACGAGGCCCCGGCGGCCGTCCGAACCGCGACCGTCCGCGCAGTCACCAGCCTGTGCTCGACGTTGCCAACGAGTTGGACGGCGAGAACGGGGACAATATTGAGCGGACAGGTCCGGAGTTGTCCATCACCGACCTGAAGAAGATGACGATGGCCGAACTCTTCGAGGCCGCGCGCCAGTTGAACGTCGAAGGCTACAGCGGCATGAAGAAGCAGGACCTTATTTTCCGGATCCTGCAACAGGGCATCGAAGCCACGGGGTCGCTGTACGGCGAAGGCACGCTCGAAATACTGCCGGACGGATTCGGCTTTCTGCGCTCCGGCTCGTATTCGTACCTGCCCGGACCCGACGACATTTATGTGTCGCCGTCTCAGATTCGCAAATTCAGTCTGCGCACCGGCGATACCATTCAAGGGCATGTGCGGCCGCCGAAGGAAGGCGAACGTTACTTCGCCCTCCTCAAAGTCGAAGCCGTCAATTACGAGAGCCCGGAAGTCGCCCGCGAACGCATCCTGTTCGACAACCTTACGCCGCTGCACCCGAACGAGCGGCTACGCCTCGAGACCGAGCCCAAAGAGATTGCCATGCGCATCATGGACCTCATCTCTCCGATCGGTAAGGGCCAGCGCGGGTTGATCGTTGCGGCTCCGTTCACCGGCAAGACGGTGCTCTTGCAGAAGATCGCGAACAGCATCACGATCAATCATCCCGAAGCGCACGTTATCGTGCTGCTCATCGACGAACGCCCCGAAGAAGTGACCGATATGTCCCGCTCCGTCAAGGGCGAGGTTATCGCGTCGACGTTCGACGAACCGCCAGAGAGGCACGTCCAGGTTGCCGAGATGGTGCTGGAAAAGGCCCGCCGCCTGGTCGAACACAAGCGCGACGTCGTTATCCTGCTCGACTCGATCACGCGCCTTGCGCGCGCCTACAACGTTATCGTGCCGGCAAGCGGCAAGGTGTTGTCGGGCGGTGTGGACGCGAATGCCTTGCAGCGCCCGAAGCGGTTCTTCGGAGCGGCCCGCAACATCGAAGAGGGCGGAAGCCTGACGATCCTTGCGACGGCCCTGATTGAAACGGGCAGCCGCATGGACGACGTAATCTTCGAAGAGTTCAAAGGCACGGGCAATATGGAAATCCATCTTGACCGCCGCTTGATGGAAAAGCGCGTGTTCCCCGCGCTCGATGTCCTCAAGTCGCGCACGCGCAAAGAAGAGTTGCTGGTCAACGACGACGAGTTGCAGCGCATCTGGCTTTTGCTCAAGGTGCTCAGCCCGCTCAGCGTCACGGAAGCGACGGAACTCCTTATCGACAAGCTCAAGAAGACGAAGAGCAATTCCGAGTTCCTGCAGATGATGCAGAAGATGTAGATTCCTGGCCGTCTGGCCGGGTGCAGAGATACAAGAGAGAGGGGAGCGACGCTCCCCTCTCTCGTTTTGTATTAACCGCGACTTCGATCGGCCCACCTACTCCGTCGCACGAGCCCTGACTGCGCCATGCGTACACGCCTGAATGCAGCGACCACACCCTTTGCACATGCCGGAATGGTCGACATGGACATGGCGATGCTTTAAGAAGCGCACGAGCCCCAGCACGCGGTGCGGGCAGGCCTGAACACACGCGCCGCATGCTACGCACAGACGTGGATTCATCTCAGTATAGGGAGTGCGCAGGTGTGAAGCGGGACGAAAGATAGTCTTGATCATTCAAACCTCTTCTTCATTTACCCATGAACGTGAAATGCATGGCCGACGAAGATGAACAGAGCCAGTGCGACTACCGCAACGGCAAGAATTGCTTCGCGGCTGAGCAATGGCATCCGTGCCACAATCCCTTTGACGTACGCCAGAAGCGCGCGCCTGTTTAGATAGGCGTGCCACAGCGCGAAGCTCGCGAAGAGCAACCCGAGGACATTGTGCGCCGACATCCACGCATGGCGTTCCAGGGTCATCGGTTCAAACTGATAGATGTGGTTCGCGATTCCGGTGACCGGCAATCCAATTCCGGCTACCGCAATTGTCAGGGCCGCAAACGCACGTAGATTGAATGGTTTTCCGAGTCGAGACTCCATGCCAATTCCCTTTCTACCTCAATTCCTCCAACGCGGCGCGCATGTGCGCCAATACCCTTGTGGCCGTCGTCACGTCTTCCGATGCCACGCCGGCGAGGACCTTTCGCTCGAGTTCATGAACCCGGTCATGAACTTCGCGAAACAGCCGCAGCCCCTTTTGTGTCAAACGAACGTACGACCGCCGCTTGTCCCTGGCGTCGGCTCGACGCGCCAACAGACGTTCTGCCTCCATGTCTTTGACCTGCCGAGCAACCGCCGCCGCATCGATTCCAAGCCTGCGCGCGATTTGCAGGACGCCCAATTCTTCTTCATCGCAGGTCGCCAACAGGCGCATCAACGCCAAGCGCGCGCCTGGCGCGCCTGCCTCGCGCGAAAACACGTTAAGCGCGGCTTGGTAGGTCCGCATCACCTCACGCAACAGGTGTGGCTCCGTGCCTGTGTGGTGGAAGTGCGCGGCGCTTGGCGGCTCTTTGGAAGTACTCATGGGTATATTATAGACCATGTCATTGACTATGTCAACGATATGCGAAACAGAATACTTCGTGCGCAGACACAGAGACGGCCCCGCGCACCGGGTGCGGTGCATGGGGCCGCGTCGCGTTCTTCGACAATTACTTCTTGCCGGGGACGATTCGCGTTGCTTTGGCCAGGACGTGTTTCGCTTTGGCGCGCAGGCCTTCCTTGGTGCGCGCACCGAGGTATTTCATTCGTTGGCGCGGATCGAGGGAACCTTTGTATCCATCCACGACTTTCTGCACGGGGCGCCCGTCCTCGCATACGACGAAGTAGGGCGGGCTCACGTGCGGATCGAAGTAGTCGCACGACATGTATTCGATGACCCAGGCCCAGCGCTCGCGTTGGGAAATGTTGCGTGTCGTATAGTGCAGCGTTAGCGAAGAGAAGACGATAACATCGCCTTTCTCAGTGGAGACGAATTGCGGCTTGCACGGCTGTACGTCGCATGCGAGGTGGTTGTCGACCTTGCTGTGCGGCAACAGCCCGAGCTTGTGACTGCCCGGTTGCAGCCAGAGCCCGCCATTCTCCTCGTTCATCGGCGTCAGGCCGAGCCAGAATTGAAAATGGGGGTCGAGCAATTTGTTGTAGGCGTTGTCTTGATGCCACGGGAAATGAGATCCGCCCGGATACTTTCCGACGGCTTGATCCCACCGAATCCAGAAGTCGGGGCCGATCAGGTCTTTCAACAAATCGATAACGCGACTCTGCGTGGCGAAGGATTGCAGAAGCGACGTCGAGCGGACGATATCGCCGAAGAAGACCATGTCGTCCTTGTTGAGGCAGTGCTCTCCTTGCTGCTGGGCGCCGGCCTTCTTGATTTCCTCCAGGACCATGTCCATCTCTTCCGGACTGAAGAAGCCGCGCAGGATGACGAAGCCGTTTTCGTCGAACTCGTCCTTCAATGAATATGCCGGTTCGGCCAGAATCGCTGCAGCCATGATTGACCTTTCGTCGCGTCGTACTGCCCGCGAATCTCACTTCGCCCCGTCCCTGACTCACTCCCTATTCGAAGATTGGCAGCTTCCCGATAGGTTGCTGACCTAATCTTAATAAGCATCTTTTGTACCATCTACATACAGCACAAGATCCGGAGACATATACAATATATTGCACGCGACCTGACTGGAATAGACAAAGTTTGTCATTTGTGCAGAAAAAACGTTCGAAATTGCACAAGGTGGGGCCGCCCCATTTTTGCTAGGATATAACCACGCATCTAACCGCCGTCTGGAAAGCCGCTCGGTTGAGGCCACCTTTTTGCGGCGCGCTTTGCGCTTACGCCCCACAGGGACTATCATGCAGCGTTCGCTATAAACTCGTGCTCATCATGTTCCTTTGGAGGGGAGATTCGATGGACATCAATCGCCGGCAATTCATGACGACCGTAGCAGCGGCTTCCGTGGCGGCAAGCGTTTCGGCGCATGCGCAGGAGCCCGCGGCAAAGAAGCTGAAGGCGTGCATCATAGGCGACACCAACAACGGCGGCTACGGCCACGACATGCACTTGGTTTTCACGCTGAGAGACAACGTGGAGGTCGTGGGACTTGCCGATCCCGACGAGGCGGGGCGGACCAAGTGTGGCGCGGAAGCCAAGGCGGCGCGGCTCTATGCCGACTATCGCGAGATGCTAGAAAAGGAGAAGCCCGACTTGGTCGTCGTGGGTCCGCGGCAGACTCCCAAACACAGAGAATACCTCCTCTCGTGCGCGGAGCACGGATGCCACGGCATCCTCGAGAAGCCCCTGTGCGTTGACCTCGCCGAAGCGGATGAGATCCTCGCGGCGATGGCCGCAAAGAATCTGAAGTGGGGCATTGGCTTCAATTTCCGTGCGTCGGCTCTGATGCAGCACGTACGCAAGCTTGTGGTTGAAGACCGCATCCTTGGGAGCATCCTGGAACTGCGTGCGCGCGGCAAAGAAGACAAACGGGCCGGTGGCGAGGACTTGGTCGTCCTCGGTTGCCACATCTTCGACATGATGAAGTATCTGATGGACAAGCCGTTATGGTGCAGCGCGGACATCACGGTCAATGGGAAACCAGCCACGAAAGCAGACGTTAGAGAAGCGACGGAGCCGTTGGGGCCCATCGTTGGCAATCGCATAGGCGCGACATTCGGATTCGCCCAGGGCATGCCGGGCAGTTTCACCAGCATGATGAACCGCGACGGTGGCGGCCGGTGGGGGCTCGACCTGTACGGTTCGCAGGCCGTCATGACGATTCGCATGAACGTCGATGCGGAAATCTACATCTTGCGCGATCCCACGTGGGCGCCTGGCGGCAAAGACGTGAAGTGGGAGCCGTTGCCCGACGCGCCTCCAGCGCCCGAAGGCGAGCAGAATCTGACCCGCTACCTGCCGATCATCGACGACGTGATTGCGTGCATCGGCACCGACAAAACGCCGATGTGCAGCATTCAAGACGGACGCGATGCGCTCGAAATGACGCAGGCCGTATTTGAATCGTATGTTCAGGGCGGGAACCGCGTGGCCATCCCGTTGAAGGAGCGCACGCATCCGCTGAAACGCTGGGCGTAGAAGAAGGGGTTTAGGGTCTGGGGTCTGGGGTCTGGGGTCTGGGAGTGGTGCCACTCGGACTCCTGACCCACTCCCACTCCCACTTCTGACTTCTGACTTCTGACTTCTGACTTCTGACTCCTGACTCCTGACTTCTGACTTCTGACTTCTGACTCCTACCCCCTGACCCCGACTCTCATGAAGCCACAAGCTTTAGCCTTTCGCGTTGCTCCCTATTTTGATCACGCGCGCGAGTTCCGCGCGGAGCGTGGGCATGCGGAAGGGTTTCTGCAAGAAGCCGGCCAGCCCTTGCCCCGCATAGCGCTGGGAGATGTCTTGCTCGTTGTATCCACTGCACAGAATAATGGGGACATCGGGCTTGATTCCAAGCAGGGTTTCCAGCGCGGCCATGCCTCCCAACTTGGGCATCATCAGATCGAGCAGGACACAGTCGATTTCCCCGGCATACTGCCGGAACACAGCAATGGCCTCCTCGCCATTTTCCGCGATAAGCGTCGAGTATCCGATCTTCTTCAGCATGGATACGCACAGGTTTCGCACCGCATCTTCATCGTCTACGACGAGGACAACTCCTCTCTGCAACTGTGGCGGGGCAGCCTGTTTCGTGGACGCGGTCGTTTCAGTCTTGGGTGCACGCGCTCCCGGCTCCTGCTGCGCCACAGGGAAAAGGACGCGAATAGTGGTGCCCCTCTCGAGCTCGCTCTCTACGATGATGGCTCCGCCGTGGCCTTGCATGATTCCAAGCACGGCAGACATCCCCAGGCCCCGCCCCGTGAACTTGGTCGTGAAGAATGGATCGAACAGCCGGTGCTTTGTCTCCTCATCCATACCGCAGCCGGTATCCGAGATCTCGACGAATACGTACTTGCCCGCAGGCGGTTTCGTCTCCATACAACTGCGTGCGAGCTGTTCGTCGCCGCACTCCAAGACGCCGGTCTTGATTGTCAGAGTGCCATTGGTTTCTCCAATCGCCTCGGACGCATTGGTGATAAGGTTCATGATTACCTGCTGAACCTGCCCC
>JBHEKO010000136.1:0-9991 GCA_041859475.1 Candidatus Hydrogenedentales bacterium | reverse complement strand
GTCGCGTCCACCCAGTCCAGATCGCCCGGTTGGATGTAGTACCAATCGGTGAACACCATTCGCCGGCCTTGAAGCGCATAGGGCGCCCCGCCTACCACGCGCGTCGTCGTGATGCCGTTGATCACTTCGCGTTCGACAGGCGCATCGGCCGCTACGGCACATGCAAATAGACACAACCACGAAACCATGATTCCTCCTCCGCAGTCTGACGAGGTCCATACACATCGTAGTTTATTTCGATTTGCGAACCTTCACTCAGAACAGGACAGCATCTTGCGGTCCCGGAGAACGGCTACGCACGACCCAAATTCGCCGCGGCGCTGAATCAGGTTCCGCTGACTGGAAACCAGCTCGCCGTTCAGCTCACTCAGATCCCGGACCCCGCTCTGCTCACGCAGCAGGCGCCACCGGAGATGATTTCTGCCATGATCGAAGGCAACCTCGGTCTGCAATGGGGCATGCGCGAGTTCCAGTTCGGCTCCGACTGCGAGACGCTCGTGAAGAATTTGTCTGTTCTTCAAGGGGGCGACGTGCAGACTGCGCTGAATAGCTATCTGGCGACAGAGAAACGGTCTATCGTGACCATCCGGCCCCAGTGACAGTGCGCAGCATGTCGCGATCCTGACTGCGACCGGTTCACCAGGCTGTTCCTCACATCTCCCAGCCAGGACGATACTCGCGGGTCAGGTACGCGTTCGCTTCGGCGTTGTTCGTGATCTTCGCGTTGGCGGCATCCCACAACAGGCGTTGACCGCCGAGCCTCAACGATATGGAAGCCAGGTTCATGGCGTCGGAGATTGGGCCCCCGAGGGTGAAGTCGCCACACGTGGCGGGTCCGCCTTTGAAGGCCTTGATCCACGCGGCATTGCGGTTGGCACGCAGTTGGGGGGTATCCTCCGACTGTTCCGCGGGAACCGGGCTGTTCGCGGCTTCGTATGCGCGCATCTTCGAGTCGGGAACCAGCCGGGGGTCTTCGCAACGGAAGTTGCCCAGGATTTTCCCCTGGTCGCCAACGATCATCATCCCCTCTTCCTGCAGCTCTTTGTTCTCGCTCATGAGTTCGTCCGGCACCGGCGGCCTGATGCCGCCGTCGTACCAATAGATATCCAGCGGACCGCGCTCGCCCTTGGCGGCGAATCGCATGCGAACGGTGCAGGCGGTGGGAAATGAATAGTCATTTCGGATGGATTGGCAGACCTGATCCGATACTGTGCTGACGTGCGTGGGCGTCGACTCCACGCTGATAGGCGCATGCAAGTCCAGGAATTGGAAAAACGGCCAGAGGCTGTAGTGCCCCATGTCCGCGATGGACCCGCCGCCAAAGTCATACCAGCCGCGGAAATTCGTGTGCGCGTACTGCGAATGATACGGACGGTCCGTACACGGGCCGAGCCAGAGCGTCCAGTCGAATCCCGGAGGCACGGGAGGCGTATCGGTGGGCACAGACGCGAACTGTGGCCACATGGGACGGCTTGACCAGTTGTGGATTTCCCGCAACGCGCCGATGGCGCCGTTCTTGATCATGTCCATCGCCGGCTTCTGGCGGGTTCCGTCACTCGCGGGCAGAAAGTGCGTGGCAATGCCCGTCGCGCGCGCCGTCTCGACAACGGCCCTGGCCTCGAGCAACCGGTTGCCCAACGGCTTGTGCATAATCACATTCATGCCCTTCTTCAGGGCCGCCACCGCGATGGTCGCGTGCGTATGATCCGCGGTCATTACCTTTACCGCGGTCACATCCCTCTCTTTCTCCAGCATCTCGCGGAAATCCACATAGGTGGCGCATCCCTTGTACCGCTTCCGGCCGCGCTGCTGCGCGTAATACGTCTCAACAACCTCCTTGCCCACGTCGCGGCCTCCGGGAGCGTAATTGAGGCCTTCGCGCCACGTTGGATTCTTAAGGAGCAGCCGTATCGTGTTTCGGACCTCTCCCTTGTCCCATTCCAGGTAATTGACGCCGTCCTTTTCCACATCGCACACGGCGACCACCTGAACCTCGGGTCTTTCCAGTATGCCGCCGATCTCACGGATGGCCTGGGTTCCAAAACCAATGCACGCCAGCGTGATTCTTTCGCTCGGCGCTACATAGCCCTTCCCGCCCAGCACATGACGCGGCACGATGGAGATTCCGGCAAACGCGGCGCCCCCGGCCCGCATGAACGCGCGGCGGGTTACCCTTCCTTCGGGTGACGCATGTCCCTCTGTGTCTGTCTGTGCAGGTTTTGTGGCATCGTTTGTCATGAAGATCCCTCCTTCATGGGTGTGCAGAGCGCGCTCGCGCGTTGCGCGTTTTGCGGTTTCCCTCAACGCAGGTCGACAGAGACCCCTTTCCGATGCGAACGCCTGTGCCCATATTTTCAGCGCAGCGGTTTCCGACGACCGCATTGAACTGCGCGGGTCCATTGGTACTGTCCACGGCAATCCCGTCTTTGCCATTCTCGTATGACTTGTTCCCCAGAACCATGCAGTTCTCGGTGGCTTCGATAATGATCCCATACGCGCCGTTGGCGCGAACTTTGTCTTGCGAGACAACGTGATTGACGCAGCGGCCCTGAGGCCCCAGCTTCTCCAGAAATATTCCATATCCTGCGTTATGTTCGCAGGTGTTCTCGCTGATGACGCATGACTCGGATACGGCCCAGAACAGAATGCCGTGCGTGGCACAGCGGAAGACCTTGTTTCCATGAATCAGGTTGTTACGTGCCGGATTCGGCGCGGGGTTGCCGGCCATAATCCCAACGGTATCCACCGAATCCCCCGCCTTGCCGATATCGTGCACGACACTGTAAAGGATGCGGTTGTGACTGCCGTTTACGTCAAGGCGCGCGCGAACCTTGTGCATGAATCCGGTCCATGACTTCCCGGCCGCTACTGCACAGACCAGAAGACAGACGCACGAGATCATTATCCCTCCTCCGCGGATTGATGAGGTCCATACACATCGTAACCCATTTCGATCCGCGAACCCTCGCTCGTAGCCGGACACCGCCTTGCAGTACGGGAGAACGTCACGTACGACGAGAGATTCGCCGCAGCGCCCACCCTGGAAAGTGGTGCGTCCACACATCGCGAGCGGCCAATGCCCGGGCGTTGATTCCTGCGGTATCAACGCCCATCGACCTTTTGTGCATTTTACGTACACATCTAATGCATAGACTGTATAGGCTCTCATATCTGATCGCAATGGCCGATTGCTTCTTTTCCGAACAAGTCATTACAGGGCCATAGGTTAAGAGGTTTGCTGTTCATGGCATGCCAGTTGCCCTTCATTAGGCAGTTGCATCGGCAAGCGCTGTATGCCGAGGCTGATGCCGAGGGTCAGGCAGATTTACAGAAAGGAGCAAGCCATGAACAGCGAGAGAGGTAGCAGGGACACGACGCTGGCTGCGTGGAAGGCATTGAAGAAAAGCGCCCTCGGAGCGCTTCTCTTCGCTTTTCTAGCGTCGGCGTGGTCGTGTGCACAGCAGGCTCCGCCGCAACCAGTCGTCTCCCCGGAACAACAGAAACGGCTGGACGTCATGAAATCCGAGGGGCCGAACTTGTCGCTCACAATACTCCCGGTGCGGGTAGGCGGAAACCCGTTCGACCGCGCGACTGAGTTCATCGGATCGCAGATTGAAGGGAAAGGGCTGAAGAATATCGAGCTTGGAAAGACCGCTTTCGACCCCGGAAACCAAGCCGATATGACCAGTGTGGCCGTTTCTCTCGGCGAATTCGTCAAGATGACCCCAATCACTACCGGATATGCCCTGTACGCCGAACTCAACGGCCAGGGCGGCGTAGACGAATTCCGCACGATTGTGGTGAATAAGAGCGGCGAGTTGCTCTGCACCGACCGCGTCACCCCGAAGGGCGATGAAAGGGACTTGATGGTCGCTTGCATCCAGCTTGCCGAGCGCGTTGCGACGCAGCTTGGCCTTACCGAAGAAATGGCCAAGGCCGCCACGCCCGGTAAGATGGCAGCTATCATGGCCGAGCGTAGCGGGCTTCCTCCCGAGAACGAAACGGCGCCGCTCGCCGCTCGCCAAGAGGAAATGAAGAAGGCGATGCCGCAAGCGACCCTGATGGTCTTCTCGCCGCGGGCGAGGGTGGCTGAGAATAATCCAGAACTGGGAAATGCTTCCGAGCTTGCAAAAGTGATCAATGATGCGGGGTTGTGCAAGGCAGTAGCCGCGACGCAATCTCCATTGCTGAAGGCCTCGCAGGCCGATCCGAACTTGATGAAGGTCATGTGGGACTTGGCGCGCGAGTTTCGTGAGTATGTCCGGAAGAACCCCGTGGACGCCGACTACGTGCTCTACGCGGATTATCGATTCAATCCGCAAATGTGGCAGGCAGGGTTCGTGCATCTCATCGTGTGCGACCGGAAAGGCGAGTGGGTCATCGCGGACCTGCGGAATTCGGACCACCCTGATTACCAGAATATCAGGCCGGTATCGAGGGAAGACTGCGACAAGATTCTGGTCGAAATGTTGAAGGGACATCTGAAGTAACTCGGTATCACGATTCCCACGTTCGCAAATGGCTGGAACTGTAAGACCCGTCAAATTAAGCCACCCCAAGCGGGTGGCTTTTTCTCTGGCACTCTGCTCGTATCAAGGTCATAATCGCGGTCGTCCCGTACTCCTTTCGCTCCCGAGAATTCGCACTTGCCGGTCCGTTAGTACGCACAAGGAAGGGAGACTAATGATGAGGGTTGCAGCTCTGGCATTGCTGGCGGCGTTCTTCGCTCCGGCTGTCTTCGCCGAGGGCCTATCCGTACAGGCCTTGGCGGCTGGAACGCCGCCGGTCATCGACGGCAAGCTCGACGATGCGGTGTGGCAGGCAGGCGAATGGTCCAGCGGATTCTCGTTGCTCGACAAGCCCGAAGCGATTGTCCCGGTCCAGGCGCGATTCAAGGTGGCGATAGACGCGGCGAACATCTACTTCGCGGTTCAGGCCGATGAACCGGACATCGCGAACCAGGTCAAGACTGTCACGGAACGGGACGGCAAGGTCTATCACGATGACTGCATCGAGATCATGATCGGCGCGGACCCGGAAGGCAGCCGCTACCTTCACTTTGTCGTCAACCCGTTGGGCGCGTTGTTCGACGAGGAACTCTTCAACGAAGGGAACGAGGCCAATCAGACGTGGGATGCGGGCTGTGCGGTGGGCGTGGCGCAGGAACCGAATGCGTGGACGGTGGAACTCGCCGTGCCCCTCGTAGATATCGGGCTTACCGCGAAGGGACAAGGCGGTTGGATTCTGAATGTGGCGCGCGAACGCCGGTCGGCCACGACAGAGGAACTATCCTCGTTCGTGCCGTTGACGGGCGGATTCCATCAACCCACGCGGTTTGCGGCGTTGCACCTCCCGGAACTGGATGTGACGCGGTTCTTGTGGGACGTGCGTTATCCGTATGAAATCGCGGTGCGACCCGAAGGCGACGCGCTTTCCTGTTCCGCAAAGACGTACCTCGAAAACCAGACCGGCGCGTTCCGGTTCTTCGTACTGCGGCCGAAGTGGCGCATCGCGGACGTTGAGGCCGTTGGTCCCGACGTGCTCGGCGGACTCGATGCGGGACAGTCAAAGGAGATCGCGTTTGCGTTTCCCGTTCCGCAGCGCGGAGCAGGGACGCTCACGATCGAAGTGCGGGACAGGAAGAACCCCGAGACGCTGTGGGCCGTGCGCAAACGGCCGATGACGCTTGCGTATGTCCCCATCGTCGTAGACGTGACGCGGCCGCACTATCGCAACAACATCTACGCGACCGAGTCGCTCGGCGCGATTGAGGCCATGGTCCAACTTGTGGTGAGCGCCGAACAACGCGCCAATGCCGAACTGCTCGTGTCGCTGGCATCGGAAGCGAATCCGGGCCAATCCGTGGCCGAACAGGCCTTTCCCGCGAGCGAGGGCGCGGTAGCCGTCTCGTTGCCGATACCGGAGTTGGAAGTGGGACGCTATGTGTTCGCGGTCACGTTGCGCCGGAACGGGGAGACTATCGAACGCGCCGAGACGATCATCCGAAAGCTGCCCAAGGTCGCGGACGAATGGCGGCTCGACGAAAACAACGTGCTGCTTCACAACGGCGATCCCTTCCTGCCGTTCGGGTGGTTTGCGATGTCCGCGGAGGAAATGACGAACCCGGACTGTCCGTATACAGTTGCGCACGACTACAACGCGCATTGGTATCCGGTCGAGAAGGTACGCGCGAATTTGGATGCGTTCGCGGCCGCGGGCAAAGTGCTCACCATCGATCCGTATCCGTCGCCGGAGATGACCGATACGGGCACGGCGTACGGGCAGCCCTTGTCCGCCTCGGAAGCGGACGCGCTGCGCCAGCGCGTGCGCGCATTGAAAGACCATCCGGGGATGTTTGCGTGGTACATGGCGGACGAACCGGAACTAAGGCCGGTCCTGCCGGAACGGATGCGGCAAATCTACGAGGTCGTGGCCGAGGAAGACCCCTTTCATCCGTGCATCATGCTGAACGACACGATCGCCGGCATCTACAAATATGTCGACGGCGGCGATGTGCTCATGCCCGACCCCTATCCGTGTTTCGTGAAGGGCGGGCTTGCCGCCATGCCCATCGAGAAAGTCTCGGAGTTCATGCAGGCGTGCCGCGATGCCGCACAAGGACGGCGCGCCCTGTGGATCACGCCGCAGGCCTTCAACTACGGCGACTATGGTCGCGAGAACAACCGCGCGCCGACGTTCGACGAGCTGCGAAACATGACCTACCAAGCCGTCGTCGAAGGCACGAAAGGCTTCATCTACTACCTGTGGGGAGACAGCCGTAGCTACATGGCGTTGCGCGTCGGCATGCCCTTCCTCGCGCGAGAAGTCGCGGATCTCAAAGAGGCCATCCTCGCGCCGGACGTGGTTGACGCGGTCAAGGTGGAAGCGCCGTTGCCGCAGCACATGCATGGCTCGGCGCGGAAGATTGGAGAGCAGGTTTATGTATTCGCCGTGAACACGTCGCCGGAAGCGCAGCAGGTGGCGTTTGCGCTCGGAGAGGCGCTGGGACCTGTCGCTGAATTGCACGTGGTGTCGGAGGGACGTTCGATTCAGCGCGGAGAGAATGGCCGCTTCTCCGACGCGTTTGGTCCATACGCCACGCACATCTACGCGACCAATCCCGTGCTTGCCCAACGTGAAAGCGTCGCGGCCGCACAAGCCGAGGTCGACACGCTCGACGCCGCAAGGAAGAAGCCCGGTAACGTAGCGTTTGAAGATTCCGGCGTGACGATCGCGGTGTCGTCGAAGGCACGTTTCGGTTCGACGCCCGACCGGATCGTCGATGGCGTGGAAGACGGCATGGGCTGGCGCGACGGCACCATGGACGAGTGCCCGGATTGGGTGGAACTCGCGTGGCCCGCTCCAGTCGAGGTAGGGCGCGTCGTTGTGTGGACGAACACCGCGGAAGACATCGCCGTGCTTGTGCCGGATGGAGATGGCTGGAAGGAAGCGGGCGCGGTGGCCGGTGCGAAGGACCCCAGCGTATCGGTGAGCATGCCAGTCACGGCAACGAACAAGCTGCGTATTGAGATTCGGAAGAACCGGCCTGATAAGAGAGAGACTCGCATCACGGAAATCGAAGCATACAAGGAGTGACGGAAATGACGCGCATTGTACGGAGCTGCCTCGCGCTGTGCGTCCTGTGCGCGGCGTCGCTCGCGGAGGCCGCCGAGTTGGTCGCGCACTGGCCGATGGACGAAGTGAAGGACGGTACGCTCGCGGACGCTTCCGGAAAGGGCCACGACGCCACGCTGTTCGGCACCGACGCTCCGATCACCGTAGAAGGAATTGTCGGCAAAGCCTTGGAGTTCAAGCCCGAAGCCGAAGGCGGATTCACCGTCGCCCATTCCGAAACGCTCAACCTTCCAGAAGGCTTGACGGTCATGGCCTGGGTCAACCCCACAGACCAGCACGTAAGCACCGAGATTCTGTGCATGAAGGGCGACAAAAGCGGCGACCCTCCGTGGCCGGGCTGGCGGCTCCGCTTTGCGTGGACGCGCCTCTTGTTCGAGTTCGGCACGACGGACGGGCGCGAGTGCAGCGCCATCTCCCCCGAATGGTCCGTGCCTGCCGGATTCTGGTCCCACGTCGCGGCCACCTACGACGGCAAGGCCATCCGCATCTACGTGAATGCCGTGCAGGTCGCCGAAAAAACCGTCGAAGGCACGCTCGCGCCTCAGGAACGCCCCGCCATCCTCGCCAACTACGTAGGCCGAAAGAACGCGTATGCGTTTCAGGGAAGCCTCGACGACGTGAAGGTCTTCTCCGGCGCACTCTCGCAAGACGAGATTTTCAAAGAAGCCGGCGCAGAGTAGGCGAATATCCCCAAATCTCCCGGCGGGCCTTGGTGTGATTCCTCTTGACCCTGGCAAGGAGACCGGCGGGCGCGCGCGAGATTGCCCCCTTCCCTCGTCGGCCCCCGTGTGATTTGGAGCCGAAACGACATCGTTGTCATAAACCGGAAAGCACTTCCAGGTCTCCAGTTTTGGGGCAATGCTCCCCGCTCGGAGCAGTGGACAGACGGGTACGGAAAACGTCGATGGCGACCGAGAATCGGAATTCAAGTGGGTTTCCGTCTGCAACGTATCTAATGTATTTACAATTAGTTAAGCCTTGGTGAGCCGCCTTGTCTTGTAGACAGCGCGCACGGCGATTGTACGTTCATAATACGGGGCAATGAACGCGATGTTAACACTTTTCTAATTGTGCGTAAATATCTTATTGACAAAATTAATGAAATGTCCTACGTTGTCATCAGCGGATCGGGCAAGGTGCCCGGCCGGAAGTGGGGACTCAAAGACGAAAGGAATTGAGTTATGAGAAGCATTTCTCGCAGTTCGAAATGCTGGTCACGGCGCATCGTGTTCGCGGGAGTGGTGCTCGCGGTCGCGATGATCAGCCCTCTGGCCCAGGCGGTGAATTACGCACCCGGCACTTCAATCATGGTCTACATTCATGGCTTCGACAACGACGGCTGGACCTACACAACCGTGTACGGCGACGATTCGACCATCGACGACATCGCCGGTCCGGTGAACCAGATCGCGGCATTCACGGGCCGCCCCACCAACATCGCGGACCCAACCGCGCCGAACCAGGTGTGCGGAGCGACGTACTACGGCACGGTCGCCCCTGCTTGGTACACGGCCACCGACATCGCGGAAGACAGCGCGGCGGTGAGTAGCGTGCCGCGCTACGCGCTGCGCATGGCCAAGTACATCGACCACGTGCTTGCGCGTTCCGGCGCCACGTCGGCGATCATCCTTTCGGGAAGCTTCGGCACGGAAATCACGCGGTACATGATCGAGAACAACCTGTGCAACCTGGCGAGCGATCAGATGATTTCCCGCTGGATGCCGATCGTCGGCGTCATGCAAGGCAACTGGGCGGCCAGCAGCATCAACTACGACTTGCTCGGACCCATCTTCGGCGAAGACCCCTCCCCCGATATCGACCACATGCAGTATGACTGGGTCGATGCGAATATTTCGGCGCACGCCACGATGAACTCGCCGTACTTCGGCCCGATCATCATCACCCAATTCGTGGCCACCGACGATGGCGACGGATACATCACCGCGCTGTGCAATCAGCCAAACGACGGCACGAACAACACCGACGACGAAAAGTTCAGCGGCTACACGACGACAGCCGCACTCCACGCGGCCACCGACGGCGTTCTCCAAATGCCGGGTCTTGCGTATTATCCCACGCAACACACCGGCATCGTGGACCACATGGGCATGTGGGCCGGCGTCGTTTCAGCCGCGGAGAACAACATTCGCGTCACGGTCACGATGACGAGCTTCTACTCGAAGACAAACGGCGACCTGTTTGGCAATAGCGAATGGGTGTTCTCAACCACAATGACCTCCCCGCGCGCGCAAACCCTCTGGGGCGTGACCTCGCCGATGACCGACGTGAAGTATTCGGACGGCGTCTCTCCGTTGGTCGAGTTGAAGAAGGGTAACACCAGGTATCCGAACTGGGT
>JBHEKO010000745.1:0-3385 GCA_041859475.1 Candidatus Hydrogenedentales bacterium | reverse complement strand
GCAAGAAAGACGTGGTGTACGTCCCCTGGTTCTGGCGCTACATCATGCTCATCATCCGGCACGTCCCGGAGAAGATCTTCAAGCGGATGAAGATGTAAGAAGTACACTTTGGCCTGTTGGCCCTTTGGTGGTGGTAGCGTGCCAATTCTCCTGTCCGCGCGCTCTTGAGATCGAATTCCCTCGCAAGCCCAACTTTGTTTGGCCGTGGCGTTCCGACAATTCCTCATTCTCCCAATTCCTTGTCCCCACTTATACCCTTGCTGTTACTATCGAGTAAGAATGTTCTGGTATGCCGATACAGACTCAGCCGGGACGGGGAGGTGGATCTTGATTGGCGACAAGACGCCGGGCAGGTTGCACTCTTCGGGAGCAGCAAACGACATGAATGAAGTGTCAGCAGACAACTACATGAAGCCTGGAATACGGACCAGCAGAGACTGGCTGCGGCAATCTGACCTCGCGTGGACACGCGGGTGTTCTGTCGCCGTGGTGCTCCTCGCCATCGCGGCTTCGTCCGTTGTGAGTAACGCACAGGATCCCGGACCCGCGCCTAACATAACCATGGAGCACCTCGCTCGCGGTCCGATACGAGACTGCCGAGGCGATACATGGATCATTCGAAAACAGAAAATGGACAAGCTTGCTCGCTGGAACGGTAACGGATGGGAGTCGTTGAAACTGCCGGATGGCTTGATCATCAATACCTGGCCCTTGGTGCAGTGTGATTCCTGGGAGCGACTGTGGGTCTTCTGCGAGGGAAGAGCGGAGTATCCGCTTTGTCCTGTGGCGATTTTCGACCTCGCAAAACGCACTTGGCAGGAATTCCCTTCGTACCTCGCGGCCCTTGAAGACCAACGCTCTGTCGCAGCGGACTTCCATTTTACAAGATGGTGTGCGACCTGTCCGGTATTCGGCCCGCACGGCGAGATCGCGGTCCCAGGGGAATTCGACAAGCCCCTGCGGCACTACGATGGAACGCAATGGAATACTCATCGTTGTCCGCAGCAAGTGTCTTCGGGTGTGATTCAGCGATTCGGGCGGCCTTTCTTTGACGACTCCGGCACGTTGTACACAACGGCAGAGGTTCGCGACACGAAGGCGCATGAGACTCTCCCGCAGGTTCTCGCGTACATAAATGGCACTTGGACGACTTCTGAACGTCCCGAGCCACCACCCGCGGAACAAACGGAAGTTGATTTGCGGAAACGCCCCGATTGGCCGAAAGAAGCGGATCGACCTGCCGACGCCAGCCAAGACAAGGGCGTGGCTGCCGTTGCAGTCGATCAATACGACATTCTGTGGTATTGGATGTTGCGCGACGGCCAACTCTATCGCAACGGTCTCGGCTTGTCCGCCCCGCAGTTACTTCCCGGAGAAAAATGTTCGCCTACGCGCAATAACGACATCGAGGCGGCAGAGCTGTTGCCGGGTGGCTCGGTCATGCTGCTTCTATCAACCATGACTTGGCTCGTGATACGACCTCGTCAGCCCGATATGGATACGCAGGTCGCCGTGCAGATGAAAGACGAGGACGTCGCCGTCATCGCGATCTCGGCAACACCCCCCGGCGACTATCACTACGTCTGGCGGCTGGACAAGGGGCCGTGGAATCCGCCGCAAAAGGAACCGCGAGCTCAGCTTGAGGATCTGAAGAATGGAAACCACACGGTGGAAGTCTTCGCGCTGGACCAATTCCTTACCCCAGACCAGACGTCGGCAACAGTATCGTTCTCTGTGAACGTGGATATTCCTGCACGGGTTGCGCGTTCGATCGACGATCTACGCAAGAGAGACTACGAGACTCGCAAAGCGGCATATCGCCGTCTTCTGAAAGTACCGGACGAGGCCTTGCCTGCATTGCGCGCGGCGCAACAAGGGGCAACGAACGATACGAAATGGTGGATTGACGCAACAATTCAGCAGATCGAACGCAACCAAGCCAAAACCGATTTGCACTAACCTGGCTCACGAACGCTTGGGGGGCGGTACCATGCTTGCATCATTCGTCACCATCGCGACGCTTCTATCACACATCGCGGGGTCCAATCTCGACCTGCCCGCCGGCGAGCAGTGGTTTGTCCAGCCTGATTGTCAGCAGGATGATACCGGCGTAGTCTGGGGTCGAATTGCCAAGAGAGACCACTCGGACACAATGCTGGCCCGTTGGGAAAAGAACGAATGGCGTCCCGTTGATTTCAATCCTTCGTCTGATGACGACCATCGCGACTCTGTAGGCTCCCTGCAGCAGTTGGCGTCGGGCGAGGTAATGGTTATATGGGGGGATTACGGCACGAGCGAACTCATACTCACAAGGCATCGTGGCGATTCCTCGCGCATCTTGACGAAGTTTGAGGATCCCGGCGCATACGATCAGATACTGCCCGACCGAAGCGGGAATGTATGGTTGAATTGCAGTTCAAGCATGAGAATTGCCCATGTGAAACCGGAACATACGGCATTCTCGAACCGCGCGCAGGCAGAGTTCTCCACGCTCAAATACGACTATTTCGCGAGAACGGGACAAGGCATCTACGATGACGGGAATGACTCTCCGAGAATCACTCTGGACGCCAAGGACCGTGCATGGATATGGGGTCGATTCGATTTCCTGAACCCCGGCAAGGCCCTGCGCGGGATACACATCATTGAGACTGATGAAACGGTCACTCATCCGAGCATACAGGGTGTACCCGATGCCATGATCACATGCCTTCAGCCAAAGAATGAGAAGACTCTCTGGCTTGCCTCCTTTCAGATTGGCCTCTACACCGTCGATGTGGACGAATTAAGTGCAGTCCCCGTGCCGGAGCCGGAACCCGGCGCGCTGCACTACGTGTTCAGTATTCACCAAATCGGGGCCGACACCTACTTCTTCGCGGCAAACGAATTCAACGAAACATCAAAGATGAACCTCTGGAGATTGCGCAAGGGTACCTGGCAACGGTTACTCACCGGACTTGACCCCAGGACGCAATGCGTTACCCAAAACGCGAAGGGGCTATGGGTTGGAACCTGGGAAGATGGCCTTTGGTTCCTTCCGGTATCGGGAAAGGCCGTACTCCTGGATTGGCGTTACAGCCTTCCATTTGCGGGTGTGCACCATCTGTTTACCTTGCCGGACGGGAATCTGTTTCTTCAGGGTTCCCACGGAGAGCCAAGAGAAACCGAATATGCGCGCCAGTGGGAAGCCCACGAAATACCGGAACGAAAGATCGATGCGCAGGGCCTGAAGATCCTCAAGTTCCGGGGCCTGCCTGTTCAAGACCTGTCGCGCGCGATTTGGGCCGTACGCGAACGGGAACCCAATATGCTGAGCCGGTGGAACGGTGAGAAGTGGGACGAATATCCCCTCCCTGTGTCCATGTCCGGGAAGAGATTTCTGAAC
>JBHEKO010000693.1:0-3384 GCA_041859475.1 Candidatus Hydrogenedentales bacterium | reverse complement strand
TTGATCTACGTGTGCGCCGCCAGCCGCGGCGACCGTAACGAGCTTCGATGGCTGGCCGTCGCCTGCTACTCGGTAATCGTGATAACGGCATTTCTGGCCGTTCAGTCCGGCGAGCGCGCCATGGATCACATTCCACCTTCCCTGTCTCCGGATGTTTGGGCGACGGTGGAACGGCACGAGGCAATGGCCGAAAAAGTATGGATTTTCGCGTTGGCGACGGCTGCGCTTCTCGCGGTCAGTACGATACGCATCCGCAAGCTACGCGTCGCCGCGATTAGTTTGGCGCTCGTTTCGAGCATTCTCACTGCCGGGTGGGTCGGCATTACCGGTCACTACGGCGGCACGCTTGTCTACGAGTATGGCGTGGGGACACCTGCCATGGAGGCCCACGAGAGCGCGCCAGCGCCCACGCCGGATCCCGAGCCGCAGCCTGTCGCTCCCGCTCCGATGCCTGAACCGGCACCGCAGCCTGTCGCTCCCGCTCCAATGCCAGAACCGGCGTCGCAGCCTGTCGCTCCTGCTCCAAC
The DNA here is from genome assembly GCA_041859475.1 of Candidatus Hydrogenedentales bacterium. Lineage (GTDB taxonomy): Bacteria > Hydrogenedentota > Hydrogenedentia > Hydrogenedentales > SLHB01 > JAIBAQ01. The sequence continues at coordinate 2,857 of JBHEKO010000693.1, read as the reverse complement.
GCCTGAACCGGCACCCGTCGAGGCGGTTCCGCCCCCGGCTGCCACGCCCGAAGCGCCCGCAACGTCCGCGCCTGCAGAAATGCTGCCCGTGCCACCCGCGCCGGAAGCCGCACCGCCTGCGCCCGAAGCATCGCCCGTCGAATCAACGGTCCCGGAGGCGCCGCCTGTCGAGCAGCAAACGCCCATTTCGACGGAGGCCGCTGTTTCAGAAACGTTACAGCCGGCGATTCGGGAGTTTGCGGCGGAAGAGGCGAAGTTGGTGAGCTATGCGCGCGACGTGGCCCCGATTCTCGACCTGCACTGCGTTGAATGCCACAACCCGGATAAGCCCAAGGGCGATTTGGATGTCACCTCCGTGGCCGCGCTCATGCTTCCCGGCAAGAAGGCAGGCCCGGCTGTTGTGCCTGGCAAGCCGGACGAGAGTTCGGTGGTGGAGTATATCCGCGGGGCGAAGCGTCCGCAGATGCCCAAAGGCGAAGACCCTATCAGCGAGCAGGAACTTCACGTCATCCGTATGTGGATAGCCGCGGGCGCCGCCGATGACTCGTCGCCCGCGCCTTCCGCCGTGGAACAAGCGGTCGAACCTGCGCCGGCGGCGGAACCGGCGCCCGCCGTATGACAGCTTGGAAACTGCCCAAGGCGTGATGGAAGCACTCGCATTCGAATCCTTGACAAAGGTGGCGCTCTTTGCGCATCTGATATCGGCAGTCTGTCTCGTTGCAGGTTGCATTCACCTATTTGCCCGGCTCACGAAAGCCATTCGTCACGGAACCTACATCGCGCAGACGCGACTTCACGCCGCGATTGTCACGGTATCGTATGCGGCTTCGTGTCTTCTGGGCGGAATCATGTATCCAACCTTTCGCGTGCGCGTCCGCCAGGATTACCTTGACACGGCTCTTCCGTGGGCGACCGGCCTCTTCGAGATCAAGGAGCATCTCGCGACTCTGGGCGTGGTGCCGGTTGCGGCAATCTTCCTGCTCTCGCGTTTCTTGAATGTGAAGGAGCCGGCGCATCGCGCCTATTTGCCGCTATACGTTGGACTCGTTGGATTTGTGTTGACGGTGGTTGTCTTCAACTCGTGGTGCGGCTGGTATCTCACCTCGTTGAGGCCGGTGTAGCATGACCAAGCTGCACACCCTGTTGATAGGATTCCTGGCCGCCGCCATTGCCTATGGCTTCGCGTTTGCCGCGAAGCCTCCCGCGCCCCGCTACTATCCGCTCGAGCACACGTGGAGCATGGCTGACCTGAAGCTGCAACCCGTGACCATGTGGTATGGCCGGTCCGCCGTGAGCTTGGGCATCGCGGCAATTGCGGGCCTGCTCGCCGCAGGCTTCGCCGCGCGCATCGTGCGCCGCCCCTTCACGCGCCCAACCGTCGCGGTGCTCACTGCGCTTCTCTTCATCGCATTGGGGGTGACCGCTGCGTTTGTCGTCTACGAACAACTCCCCTGGTTCGATGGCCTACCCGCATCGACACCCCATTAGCTCCCCGCTATCCGACTTATTAAGTCCCACTTCTCGATTCCATTCTGACTTCTGACTCCTTCTCGAAAGTTGACGCCTCGCACGCAACGCCGTAGCATAGTCGATCATGAAGAAGAAGCCTCCGGTACAACTGGAGTTTGCGTTGCGCGATGAGACGCTGCTGAGTCGCGAGTTGGAAGAGCGAATCGGCGTTCCCATCACGATTACCCTCACGGACAACGCATCGACCGTGATGTCGATGCGCCGCACCCGCGAGGATGGACGTCTTGCGCTGCGGCTCCACCATATGTTTCTCTACGCGACGGCCACGGTTGTCGCGGCCTTGGCCGCGTGGATCAAGCGCCCGCGCTGCAAACGTTCGGGCGCGGTCATCGATGCGTTCATTCGCGAGAACCGCCATATGGTTCGCCGCGCCGCGAAGCCGGTTCGCGAACTGCGCACTTCGGGCACGGTCCACGACCTTGGGCGCTTGTTCGACGAAGTCAACGAGACCCATTTCGACGGAGCCGTGCGCGCGGCTATCACGTGGGGCAAGCGCCCCGCCACCCGCCGCCGCAGGTCCATCCGGTTCGGAAGCTATGCGCGCGACGAGAATCTAATCCGCCTGCACCCCTATTTGGACCAGGAGTTTGTGCCCGAGTTTTTCGTGCGCTATGTCGTCTATCACGAGATGCTTCACGCCCATCTCGGCATCGAAGAATCCGAGACCGGGCGGCGGCGCATCCACACGCCCGAATTCAACCGAATTGAACGCCGGTATCCCGATTTCGAGAAAGCGGAAGCGTGGCAACGCAACCCCGCCAACCTGCGCCGTCTTTTGCGCTAAGGCTGACCTGCACGATGAAACACGCCATTCCGGAAACCAACCCAGTCCTCAGAACAATGCGCTGGCTTGTCTACGCATCCATTCTGACAGCCGCGTTTCTGATTACCATGGGAATCGCCTATACGGTTGTGTTGCGGTCGGGGCACGCCGAAATGCACAAACAGCCCAATCCCGCCGATTCCGCTTCCGAAGCCGAAATTCTCGAAGACCTTCGCAGCGAGATGAAGGGGCTAACCCACGAACTGAGTCAGCGTGCTTCCATCGAGCGGACCCCCCCCTCGGAATCGTACGCAACGTGGACTGCCGAGGACTTCCTCCCCCGCCTGAACGGACTTCGGCGAAAGATACAATCCGCGCCGCTTTCCGGCGACAGCCTTTCCGCACTGTTGGCCGTGTCCGATCGTGTAGCTGCGTGGTCGAAGCGGCCCGCGGATGCACAATTACGCACGAGCGCGTCGGATGCGATGGTTTCCGCCGAAGACGCAGTCGACCAGCGGGTGGGAGCGCTCCGGGCAGGCCTTGCGATGTGACCGAGATACACCA
>JBHEKO010000692.1:0-5237 GCA_041859475.1 Candidatus Hydrogenedentales bacterium | reverse complement strand
TCCATGGGAACATCAACGGCATAGCTCTTTTGTTCGGCTGCGTTCCCCGGTTGTACTTCAGGCATGTGACTCCACTCCTTTCCAAAATCCTCGAAAGATCAACGACACGGACGTCGCGCCGGGATCTTGTGTTCCAATGCTTTGTTCCTTGATATTCTTGGCCCTTCCAAAACGGGCCTGTAAACTCTTCGTGGATGCAGCCCCCTGTTCAGCGCCCTCGGCTGCGGCACAAAGCGCGTCCACCACGTTGGCTCCGCCCTCCACGGCCACGCGCAATGTGTCGATTGCGGGGACGAGCGCGTCGAGCATAGTCTTGTCCCCCACTTTCGCCTTGGTCTGCGCTTGGACACCGGAAAGCCCCGATGCAAACGCAGCGAGCAAGACTGGAGCGTCCATGGTCGAAGTGTTGCCGAGGCCCTCTGCCATGGACATGAATAACGTTCCGAACAACGGGCCAGTAGCTCCCCCGTCGACTCCCATGATTGCCCAGCCTACGTCATTCAGAAGGGACTTGACGTCGTTGGACGTGCAGGAGTCGACCGTCTTCTCAAGGATGCTCATGGCGCGCAGCATGGTCGTTCCATGGTCGCCGTCTCCGCCGACGGAGTCGAGCTTCGACAGCATCTCATGGTTTTCGCGGATCTGCGCCGCCGCCCCGCGGAGCATTTGGATGGTCTCTTCGTAGCCAATCGTTGCGTTCATTTCGGCAATCTCAATGATCGTGCTATCGAACGACTAGCGCGGGCGCGTTGCAGGGGGCATCCCATAGGGCTTTCAACTCGTCATCCAGGCGAGCCACGCACATCTGGAATCCACCCATCTCTTGCACGGTCAAGTACTCGCCGACAATTGCGCGCGCGAGCATGACCTTTTTCTCGTCGAGGATCTGCTTTACGCGGCGAAGAACAATGTGCATTTCCATGAGCGTTGTCGAACCCGTGCCATTAAGCATGACCAGGACTTCTTCGCCCGCAACGATCTTGAGGTCGTCCAGCAGCGCGGGAAGCATAATGTCGGCGGTCGCATCGGCAGTCTTGAGGTTTTGCGTACCACCGCCGGCCTCCCCATGTTGGCCCATGCCAACCACCATCATGCCCTCGGGAACTTCGGCGATGACGTCGCCTGTACTGGGATGGGTTGCGCCAGAGACCGCTACCGCAAGGGTGGCGGTGTTGCGTTCCATGCGTTCCGCGATGGCGAGACACTCATCCAGCGAACGGCCCTGCTCGGCCGCTGCCCCAGCAACCTTGATGACAAGCATGCAACCGACTAGGCCGCGGCGGTCGTCGGGATTCTCGCGCGGGCCCGCGGAGATGTCTTCGTGCGTCAGAACCTGCTTGACGTTAAGGCCTTCTTTCTTCGCCATGCCCATGGCAATATTGGCCGACATCACGTCGCCCGCGTGGTTCAAGACCACGAACAAGACGCCCGCGTCCCGGTTGGCGGCGCGCAGTGCCTCCATCACGCGGGGCGGTCCAGGGGCCGCGAAGATCTCGCCCGGGACGCTGATGTCCAGCATACCTTCGCCGACGTAGCCGCTGAGCGCGGGCTCGTGGCCACTGCCGCCCATCGTTACGACGGCAACTTTATCGACGGACTTCGGAGTATTTCGAACGACCAGATTGCTGCCGGTCAACTGAATCTTGGATTGATTCGCCAGCGCGTATCCCTCGAGCAACTCGGCCACGAGGTTTTCCGGTGCGTTCACAAATTTCTTCATAGCCATGGCTATCCCCCTTTAACGTACTCGTCAGTATCTTCAGGCAACGCCTCCGGCGGCCTAGCGGTTCTCCATCAATTCGATAATCGCAGCCCCGTCCTTGATGAACGCACAACGCAGCTTCTCCGTCGCGTCAAAAGGAGGAATAATCACGTTTTGCCCTTCGAGCGCTTTGTCCAGCGACGGCACGATAAACGCCGCGTGCGGCTGCGAACAGACCTCGGGCGGCATCGGGCTGTCGGCTTCGAAACGAAGGAACTCGACCCGGTACGGATGCGCCTCGGGATTCGTCACAAATACCTTCGCCCCATCGATATACGATTCGCCTTCGCTCTTGACGTTTGAGGGTACGCCGAAGTGGTGGAATTGAGCGGATGACATGGAATATCCCCCTTTGCAGTAAAAGTAACGATTCACATCGCGCTGCACAGTCCACCCCCGGACATGTGCTGCCCATGAGATTATACACATTATCGGTCCATATCCCGAATGTCCAATCAGGACAATTCCCCGAGGCAACTGCAGCGTGCCAGCGAAGGGCTGGACAGCAATAACGAATGTGTCCGCACTTGCCTGACTCAACCTGTATTCCAGATAATTCAAACCCAGTGATGGGACTCTCAACGGAGTTAGGCACCGACGCAAAGAAAGAACCGGATATGAAAACCTACAATCGCAGGAACTTCCTTAAACTCGGTGCCACCTATGGCAGCCTTGGACTTCTGGCCGCGGCGTGCAAGCGTTCCTACGCTGCTTCTTCCGCGATGAACTCGAAAACCTGGATAGTCCGGACGGACCTCGTGGATCCGGACGCCCCCGAAGGCACCGAGGTCATTCAACTAACCACCGGGGATGTCCCCAGTTGCCATGTGTACATGGAAGCCCAGGTTTTCACCCCAGACTCGAAACGCTTCGTGCTCCACCGCTCTGCCCACGCGCACGGAAGCAATAAGGATGACCCCGCCCACCAATACCTGCTTTGCGATATCGAGGACGGGTGCTCTCTGTCTCCGTTGACCGAGGGACCAAGAGCCACTGCTCCCTCGCTGTCTCCCGACGGTCAATACCTTTACTACTTTGTGAATGAGACGGAGGTCAATGGGGGACGCCTCTCCCTCAAGCGCGTGCGCCTGGATGGCACAGACCGGCAAACCATCTTGGTCCTGGACGCCGGCATCGCGGGCACCGGGCTCAGGCCAAGCCGGATCTATCCTCTGTCCACCATGTCGTCGGTCGGCAATCGGATCGCCCTTTCGGCCTTCTTTGGCGATGGCCAAACAGAGGACGCTCCTTTTGGTCTGATGGTCTTTGACCTGAGCAAGGCCTCGGTGGATCTGATCCTTAGAGGTCAGACTTGGTGTAACTTGCACCCCCAGTACTCGCGGTCACGAGAGGTTGAAGCCAGCCACGACATTCTCATCCAGGAGAACCACGGGAATAAATGCACCCCCCAGGGAGAGATTACGACGCTGGTGAGCGGTCTTGGAGCAGACATTCACGTAATCCGCGACGACGGTTCCAATTTTCGAACGATGCCATGGGGGCGGGATGGCAACGAACACTGTCAAGGGCATCAATGCTGGCGCGGCCAGAGCGAATGGGGCATCACCAGCACAGGCACGAATGAACCTCGGAGCGCCCGGATGATCGAGGGGAAGGCCCTGCCGGATCAAGGGCACTTGGGCCTGAAGACTCCGGCCGCAGTCCGAAACGACCTGACGAGAGAGATTCCAGAGCCGGCCTTCTATCACTTCGCTACGGACATGGCAGGCACAAGGCTGATCTCGGACACCGGACCTACGGATCGCGAAGGGCGCGTAGTCGTCGCGGAAATGGGGACGCCAGGCGAAAGTGCCCTGGAGAATCTTCGCCGCGTGGCCCAGCCCAAGTGTTCCTGGTCGAAGGGCTCGCACATCCATCCCTTCCTCTCCCCGGACGGAACCAAAGGCTTCTTCAATTCCGACGAATCAGGCGTCCTGCAAGCCTACATGGTTCAAGGCTTCTGATTTCGCTTTCGGACCCTTTGCCGATTGACGCGCACGAGGTGGCAAAAAATGGCCGCTTCGCGCACTCAGAGGCACATGGCGAGCATTTCAGTGAAAGTGTCGTCGCCGATGACGTGACACGCAGAATCGCCAATAAAGACAGTGGTTTGCGCGTTGTGTCACCCCTAGACACAAGAAAAGAAATGGCGCGCCCGAGGCGATTTGAACGCCTGACCCCTTGCTCCGGAGGCAAGTGCTCTATCCGCTGAGCTACGGGCGCGCGGAAGGTGTTTCAGAACGGACGCATTGTAGCACAAGCCGTGCGTTTGTTCCATTCCGAGAATTGACGACCGTGACTGAGGCGACTACCATGGGCCGCGACGAGGAGCGGACTCAAATCGATCGCCTGTCGCATGCGGCTTGACGTTAGTCGCGGCATGGTCGAGCAAAACATCCACGGGGAGAGTGATAGCACCATGAGAACCCACCCTACTTTTTACAGCTTGCTCTTGGTCGCTTGTCTATCTTGTATGGCTGCACCGGCTTCGAGTTCTGCTCAGGAGGGCAAATGGGCGAATCCACTTGATTACAAGGGCAAACTGAATTCTCCCCTGGTCGAGGTGACGCCCTTTGTATTCAACGACCGCCTCTACCTTCTGGAGAATTGGCAGAAGCAGTGGGAAGTTCCCGGTGGTCCCGACGGCAGCCGCATCAACGAAGACGAGGTTCGCATTCGCGACGTCGAAGCGGACCGCATCGTCTCGACGCCGCTGATTGGCCACGGACTTGGTATGGCATTCGTGCACGAAGGCGAAGTCTATGTCTTCGCGGGCAATTGGGGCGCGGGAGAAAAATGGAACATCACGGCCATCGAGATGGTCTCCAGCAAGGACCTTGTCACTTGGACAAAGCCAGCCGTGGTCTTGCGTGCGCAGCCGGACGAGAAGTTTTTTAACGTGTCGGTATGTCGCGGCGAGAAGGGTTTCGTGCTCCTCGTCGAATCCAACGATCCCCGCTGGCCTGCGTTCACCTTCAAGTATTTCCGTTCCGACGATCTGCGGAATTGGCAACCCGTCACCGACGGCCTATACGGAACGGACAAATATGTCGGCGGCCCTGCGCTCTATCGCGAAGGCGACTTCTATTACACGCTCTATCTGCAATCCCTCGGAGATGGGAAGTTCGAAACCCGCGTCACCCGTTCTAGCGATTTGGTTCATTGGAAAAACGCGCCCGATGGGCGTCCCTTCGTCACGTTCAATCCCAACAACTCCGTTCATCCGCTACGCCCGCCGGAGATTCGGGAGGTCAACGCCTCCGATGCCGAGCTATGCGCGTGGAAGGGCAAGACCGTCGTTTACTACACCGGCGGCGATCAGCATCTCGCGGGGGACTTGCAGTGGGCCGAGTTCAACGGCACGCCACGGGAACTGCTCGAACACTTCTTTGCGGAAGAATAATCACCTTCAGGAAATCTGTGTGAATTAGATGCGAACGTCTCGGCGAACCGTCTTTATCTGAACGAGTAGGTC
>JBHEKO010000425.1:0-2959 GCA_041859475.1 Candidatus Hydrogenedentales bacterium | reverse complement strand
AACCCGCTTGCGAGGACAACGGGGAGATCCGGCCGGACTCCGTGGGCCGCATCCGCCAATTCCGTGCCCGTCATTTTCGGCATCGTGTGGTCCGTGAGCAGCAAGTCGTAGTGCATCGGCGCCTCTCGAAACATCGCCAAGGCCTCGCCCGCATTCGAGACGGCCGTCACGCGATACTGCAGGCGGTCCAACAGCGCTCTGCCGAGTTGCAGAATGACATCCTCGTCATCGACAAGCAGGATGTGCTCGCCGTTTCCGGTCGGGGGCAGCATGTCGCGCGATTGAAGCTTGCTCTCCGTCTCGTGATAACCGGGGAGGTATACCTCCACCGTCGTCTCGTTCCCTGGTTCGCTTTGAACCGCAATCTCTCCGCCCAAATCCGTAACAATCCCATGTACGGTGGACAGCCCCAGGCCCGTACCCTTGCCCTTCTCCTTGGTCGTGAAGAATGGATCAAAGGCCCGCTCGATTGTTGCCTTGTCCATCCCGACTCCCGAATCGCGTACCGTCAAGCGGACATAGGTCTTGCCTGCCCTCAATCTAGGGTGCTTCCTCGCGCAGGAAGCATCCAAGTCCACGACCTCGCAGGCCACCTCCATCGTCCCGCCGGTCAGTTCCATCGCATGAAATGCATTCGTCCCGAGATTCATCAGGATCTGATGAATCTCGGTTGAGGAGCACTTGACCGCACAAGGAAAATCGCGTACGCGCTCCCGAATTTCTATTGTGGCGGGAATCGAGGCCCGCAACAGTGCCAACGTCTCATGCAATAGCGGCTGTATTGCGAGCGGTTTCCGGTTCTGTTCCATGGTGCCGCTGAACGTCAAGATTTGACCCACAAGATCCTTCGCGCGATGGCATGCCTGAATCACCTGATTCAAATGGTCTTTCGAATTCCCCGCGGGGAGTTCGTTCCGCACCAGTTCTGTGAATCCAAGTATGGGCAGCAGGATATTGTTGAAGTCATGGGCAATCCCGCCCGCCAGAGTCCCAATCGCCTCCAGTTTCTGTTTTTGTCGCATACGATGCGCCGACTTCACTTGCTCGGTAACGTCGCGCCGAACGGCAACGTATCCGGTGATACTTCCCGTTTCGTCGCGCACGGGTGCAATCGTCATGTCCTCGTCGTAGAGCGCCCCGTCTTTGCGCTGATTGAGCAGTCGGCCCCGCCACGTGTTCCCACTTTCCAAGGTCTTCCACATCCGTCCATAGGACTCTTCATTCTGACGCCCCAGAATCGTCATGCGAAGACTCTGGCCGAGCAATTCTTCAAGCGAGAACCCGGTCATCCGGGTAAACGCGGGATTGACGTAATAGATGGCCCCGTATCGGTCCGTCAGTGAGATACTCTCCGCGGCCTGTTCGATTGCTCCTACAAGCCGCGTTCGTTCCTCTTCCGCTCGTTTCCGTTTGGTGTCGTCGTGGATAAACCCCTCGATCGCCACCAGCCCTTCGTCTCCATAGACCCCAACGCCTTGTTCGCGCACCCATTTCTCGACTCCGTCCGCAGCGGTGATTCGGTACTCCAACTCAAACGGCCTGCGCTCTTCAAGCGCCTGTTGGACCAAGTCCCAGACGCGCTGCCGATCATCCGGGTGAATCAGACTCGCATACGACCTGCCTGTCTTCGAACGAAGGTCCTTTGCCGCATACCCCGTCAGAGCCAACGCACCTTCGCTCACGAATTCCATCGTCCACAGTTCGTCGTTCTTGCACCGGTATACCATCCCCCTCAGATTGCCGAGCAGCGTGGCGAGAACGCGCTCGCTCTCGCGCAGTTCCATCTCGCTCGCCTTCAACTGCGCGTACAGCGCCCGCAGCTCTTGCTGCTTGCTCTTGAGATGCTCGAGAGCCTCCCAGCGATCCTCGTCCTGCCGTTTGCGCGTGGAGACATCTACGCTGTGTTCGACGAGATGCGTGACCCGTCCATCGAGCCCGAACAGCGGAGAGGCGAGCAGTTCAATGTGACGGCGCACCCCCTCCGCGTCCGTATAGATCTGCTCCGCGGTGGCGGGCTTTCCCGACTCGCGCACGGCCGCTACTGGGCAGCCGTTCCTTGTGGCCGAGCACGGTCCCTTGTGGTCATGCATATGGGCGCGGCAGTGCGAAACACTGTCCGGCGCGGCCCGCTTCGCCGCCGCGTTCGCCAAGACAAACTCGTGTTCGTCGATCTCCACGACAAGCATTGGGTGTGGAACCGCATTCAAGACTTCCTGAACGAAGCGCACGACGGAAGCATCCCTCAGGCGTTCGGCGAATGGCGCGGAGCCGTCCGACTCGCCGAAATCCTTCCGTGTTCTTTGAACCGCTTTACACCTATCCACGAAGAACATATGTGGAGACACTCCGTGAAGCTTCGTATCGAGCATGGATTCGCGACAGGGCGCAGGCGCGAAGCCTCGCCTCTCGCAATCGTTGCGCCCCAAGTCGGGCGCTCAGCCCCGTCCGTTCGGACCCCTCTGAACAGCCGAGAGAAGACTTGGCACGCAAACACGCCGTGTCAGGCGGTTCGCGGTATCAGGGAGCTCACTTGGGCCGCGAACCGTATCGTCCGCGCCAGTGCGTCCGGGCTGGCCTCATCCTTGATGAAGTAATCCTCGGCCCCATATTGGACCGCGGCAATAATCGATTCCTGGTCGCCCGTCTCCGCCGTGACGATGATCGGCACATTGGGCGAATGGGCATGGACTCGCCTGAGGACGGCGACCTGGCTCTCGTCGTGTAGCGGTTGGTTCAGCACGACCGCATCCACGCCTCCTTCAGACAATCGAGACAACCCCGTCTCCTGATCCGCCGCCACTTCTATCTCGAAATCCAGGCTGTCCAAGCTCGAAAGGTAGGGACTGATGGGCTGGTTTACCTGCGCTGTGTCCTCAAAAAGGAGAACACATAGCGAGGCTGTTTCCCGAGACTGTACAATACTCATGGTCAGCTTCTCCCCGAATACACTTCTCGCCCA
>JBHEKO010000808.1:0-5399 GCA_041859475.1 Candidatus Hydrogenedentales bacterium | reverse complement strand
ACCTTGACACCGTGATCCGCCGCGAACTTCGCCTGCTTCGTCCAATACGGAATGACCTTCTTGTCCCACTGCCAATTCAGCACGTCGAGGAAATCCGGCGGCCACGCGCACGTGACCCAGTTGGGCTTCGTGGATTTCTCGTCGGAGCCGGGGCATCCCGAGAAATCGATGACGACGCCGACGCCCAGCATTTCGGCGAGCTTGATCGTGTCCGTCTGCACTTGAATGTTCTTCTTTGCATACGCGGCATCCGGGTGCAGGCAGTTGCCGTGGCAGCTCAGCGCGGAAATCTCGAGCCCTTCGCTTTTCAGCATGGCTTTGAGCTCTTCACGCTTCGGCTTCGACGCCAACAACGCGGCCAACGGCGCATGCTTGTCGCCGGGGTAGTTGCCCGTGCCCAGTTCCACACACTGCAGCCCGAACGGACGAATGACTTTCAGGACGTCCTTCAACGGCTTGTCACTGAACATGACGGTAAGAAGACCTAGCTTCATGGTTCCCTCCTCGTTACTTCAACCTTGTTAAATGGGTGTTCGGGGTCATTCTCTCTACTTCACCTTCACCCACTTCTTGCTGTTTGCGGACTTCTCGACCGCTTCCAGTACGCGCTGGCAATTGACGCCGTCTTCGAACGTCGAGTAGGAGACCTTCTTCTTGCCGAGCTGCGTGAGGAAATCGTAGACCTCGTGGACGAACAAGTGTTCGTAGCCGATGATGTGCCCGGACGGCCACCACGCCTTCATGTAGGGATGCACGGGATCGGAAGCATGGACGCGACGGAACCCCTGCACGTGCGGCGGGTCGTTCCGATTGAAGTATTCGAAGTAGTCCATGTCTTCCTGGTTCCAACACACCGACCCTTCGCTGCCGTAGATCTCGATCGTATTCATGTTGCGGCGGCCCGGCGCAAAACGCGTCGCCTCGAAGGTCGCCAGCGTGTCCGCGCCCTTGATGCGTCCAAGGAAGATCGCCGCATCGTCCACGTCCACTTCGCCCATCTTACCGAGCTTCTTCTCGCCCGACTTGCCCGCGATGCCCGTGTCGCTTTCCGTCAACGGGCGCTGCTTGATGAAGGTCTGCAGCGCGCCCGATACCTCGTCCACCTGCCCAACCAAGTAGTGGCACAGGTCTACGATGTGCGCACCGATGTCGCCCAGCGCTCCGGAGCCGGTGTGCTTCTTCACGAGGCGCCACACGCGCGGGAAATTCGGATCGACGATCCAGTCCTGCTGATAGGCGGCGCGGAAGTGGAAAATGCGGCCGAGTTCGCCGCGCGCGATCATGTTCCGGATCGTCGTGACGGCCGGAGCAAACCGGTAGGAGAACCCGCACATGTTGCTCACGCCGGCCTTCTGCACGGCCTTCAACATGTCGTTGGCTTCTTTGAGCGAGTTGGCAAGCGGCTTCTCGCATACAATCTGCTTGCCCGCCTTTGCCGCGGCGATGGCGATTGTCGGATGCAGGAAGTTCGGCGTGCAGATGTCGACGATGTCGATATCCGGGCGGTTGATTACGGCTTCCCAATCCAGGCTGGTCTCTTCCCATCCCCATTTATCGGCGACGGCGACTTCCTCCGGAAACTTTCCACAGAGGACTTTCATCACAGGCTTCACGGGCAAATCGAAAAACATTCCCACTTTGCGCCATGCGTTACTGTGCGTTTTTCCCATGAATTGGGCGCCGATCATCGCGACATTCAGCGTCTTCTTGGCCATAGATTTCCCCTCCTTACCGTTACGTGAGTCGATTGGTTGCCCAAAGATTCAGGCATTATACGGAGCGTTCGCGAGCGTTGCCAATCGGCGGTATCGGGCAATGCGCCCCGGCCCCCGTTTCGCCAACTTCGCACCACGTCAGGACTGCTCAACTGTCCGCGCCGAATGCCGCCCGGCGTCAATGTTGTACCGTAACCACGATATCGTCGTCGGTCGACAATCCGCTATCTTCAATGCCATCGGGTCCCAGGCTTCGGAGCGTTGTCCGAATGCCCACTCTCGCAAAGAGAAGCGGGCCGGGTGCGAATGGATCCCCGGGGATCACTTCGACGTAGCGGGGAACAAGGGCATCCAAGGAATTCGGCAGCGACTTCGTGTCGAACCGGTATAGTTGAATTGCCACCGCGACACGCGCTACGCGAAGCATCGCGGTTGTGCGCAGGTCGGCGGTCGTCGCCTTGGCGAATTCCCCCAGGGCGCGCTTGGACAGGGGAAGCATGCCCGAGATTCCCTCGACGCGCGCCGTCCACTCCGCATACGCCTCGCGGCGCTGGTGCAGAGGCATCTCCGCCGCCGCCACCAGATCCCGCATGAACCCGAGATACACCCACATATCCAGCCGGCGCAGGCCGAGCACGCCGTAGACGTGGCCAAAGGCAGACACGGACCCGTCCTCCGCGACGCCGACCTCTTCGGTAGGAAGCCCCGCGATTCCAAGGCAACGCTCTCCCGCGAAGGCGCGCTCGTACGCATGCGGAGCTTCTGCGAGCGCGACGGCATTCAAGACTTGCCCCAACTGCGCGCTGTCCAGATCGGTCCGGTTCAAGACGCGTTCAAGCGCTTGGGATAGGGTGGAAACGTACGAGGCGCGGGCCAGTTGAGAAACGAGCAGGGGTTCGCCACGGATAGAGCTTGCCGCGGAATAGCCCGCAACCAGCGCGTTCACGGCGTCGTCGTTCTGGCTTTCCTCGGCCCGCACGATCGCTTCGAGTGCGAGCAGCTGAGTTGCGTTACGTAGCGAGCCCAGGTGTGGGAGCGCCAAGTCCTTGGGGTCGCGCATCTGGAAGGGATATCTGCACGAAGACACGGATGCTGCTTCGTGCAGGGCCTTGAGCGTATCCGCCTTGACGACAAGGTATGCAGCCATGGCCGCGCGATCCGGCTCGCTCAAAGGGGCATTGGCATTTGGAGCTTGCGCATCGCCGACATACGGTAACGAAGCGCTTGAGGTGTCTTCTTCGCTCTTTTCGTTCAGCTCGAAGGCTTTGACATAGAGGTCTGCCGCATTGGTCCCGTCTGAAGGCGGCGTATACCAAGCGTCCAGTTCTTCAAGGGTCACGGGATACCCGGCTGTTTTGGCCTTCTGGACGAAGGAAGCGACGGCGCGCGGCGCATACATGACTATCCCGCCGTACCCTACGGCAAGCGCAACCACTACGAGAAGTCCCACAACGACTATGGTTCTGACCATGCCTCCCCCACGGAGTTGTTCTCCCGCAGCCTTTCGAGCAATGCGATAGTGCGGGCTACATGCCCGGTCTGGTAAGCCGGGCGATGCGCTGCCGCCACTGCGCACTCAATGAATCGTCTCCCTCGATGAACGCGGTGACTTCGCCCAACCGGCCCACGAGGTCGTCATCCAAATGGTGTTCGAGACGGCACGCCTCACGGTCGGCGTCCTTGGTGCTCAATCCCAGGACGCGTTCGAAGAAGTCGTACAGCATGGCGTGGCGTGCACTGAGCCGATGGGCCAGTGCGCGCCCTTGTTCCGTGAGTTCGACGTATCCGTACGACTTGTGCTGCACCAAGGATTTCGCCGCCAAGTCGCGCACGGCGCGCGATGCCGCCGGACGGCTCACATTGGCGTGCGCGGCAATGTCGCTGACGCTGCACACGCTCGCCTGCGTCAAGAGGTAGGCGATTGTCTCGATGTACTGCTCCATGGACGGACTCGTGGCCCGAGCGGCGGGTCTGGACGTTGAGGAATGATCCGGCACGAACTCTTCTCCTACGGTCGTTGGCGTGCGCCCAGGCCGCGCACTACGCATTGTCCGGGCGAAAGTGTACCACGCGAATGCGGGAAGGTGCATCCGCCAAGATGCGGCAGGGGGGCGCACTTGCCTTTGCCTTGATCACGGGGGGCTATGAGTCTTATGGGACCTATAGGTCCTACAAGACCTATGAGGCCTATGAGTCCCACAGCTCCCGTTCGGCGCATCAGTCCCATAGGCCCTTCCCGTTTCGTGCGCTCTCGCCGAAAGCGAGCCGCGAGCTAGCAACGCGCGCCCGATTTATTGTAGACTTCCCGAGCTGGCTTAGCCTTTGGCGCGTCAATCATAGCGTGCGACCGCGTGTAACGGAGGATGTGCTGCCTCTGGCCCATCACACCGAAGGCCCCGATTTCACGTAGTAAGGATTCACGGGAGCGCCTATGCCGGATTCCCTTTCCAAAGTCGCGGGGGAGGCTTACTTCCCATTTGGCTTTCACCTGACAAAGCAGGTGTGGCAGCGCCATGCCGTGGCCGAACTGTTGCGAGGCAAGACCATTGGGGAGACGCGCGCGACGGTCCACGCCACGCGCCAGTTTATTCAGCGCGTCAATGCCGAGCGTGCAGCGAAGGTTCCGGTTGAAGAGCCTCTGCGGCCTGGGCAGGCCCTCACCTTGGGCCTGTTGACCGATATCCTCCGCTATGTGGTGAATTACTATTGTTGGCAACAGAAGCCCGGCGTATTGGATGACGGACTCGACTGGACCCGTGCACGGTCCGGCGACGACACCGTCGAGACGCCCCCCCCGGCGTTTGTGAATCTGTTCCCGCCCGCCGCCGTCGAGCTCAAGGGGACGCCGGAATCCGACTATCTCAAGATGGGGCAGGGTCGCCGTTCGAACAAGCACGTCTCCGTAATCGAAATGGTGTTGCTGCGAATGGCCATCGCCAACCCGGCGCTGAAGCTGTTCATCCCGCTGTTTTCGGACGACGAGCTTCAGAAGAAGGTCCCCTATGCGGCGTTGGTGGAGTTGCTGGAATCGTTTTTCGCGAGCCAGCCCCCCGTGGATGCGCTCGGCATGACGCTTTTCGAATCGCTGCGCGCCCCCATGAAGGCCGCGCCCAATTCGCTCGACGATCAACTTGAGTACATACGCGCCAAGTGGGCCCATTTCCTTCCCGCGGAGCTTATCGAACGCTTGCTGATCATCCGAGGCATCCTGCGCGAGGAAACCCTTATGCGCGGCCTTGGCCCCGGCTCCACCGAAGTGCTGCGCTTCGGGCGCAAGCAAGGCGGGGAAGTCGACGGCTATCCCGAGGTCGAGCGCTTCTCGCCCGACGCGGACTGGATGTCGAACGTCGTCATGATCGCCAAGAGCATTTATGTCTGGCTCGATCAATTGTCCAAGAAGTATCAACGGCCCATCACCCGGCTCGACCAAGTGCCCGACGAGGAGTTGGATCGCTTGGTGCGCTGGGGTTTCAACTGCCTCTGGCTCATCGGGGTCTGGGAGCGATCTCCCGCTTCGGAAGACATCAAGCGGATTATGGGCAATCCCGAGGCATTGGCTTCCGCCTATTCCCTTTACGACTACGACATCGCGAACGATTTGGGCGGCGAGCAGGCCTATCAGAACCTGCGCGACCGCGCCGCGCAACGCGGGCTCCGGCTCGCCAGCGACATGGTGCCCAACCA
>JBHEKO010000427.1:0-5220 GCA_041859475.1 Candidatus Hydrogenedentales bacterium | reverse complement strand
CCGCAGCCATTCGGAATCGAAGTGCTCGAACAGCCGGAGCATGAATTCGCCGTCATTCGTATAGGGACCGTGCGGCTCGACATTGATGACGATCCCGTAGTCCTCCGCCCAGGAAAGCACCTGCCGGTAGTTGTCGCACGTGATGCGGAAGACCTCGTCGCGGGTAAGGCCTTCGATCTTGAACGCGCCGTCCGTCGTGTCCACCATGGGACAGTCCAGCTCTGCCGCAAACCGGATACACTGCCGTACGTATTGCACGCCATAGGTCGAGCCGTCCGGGCCCATGAGCGGGTACGCCCCGTCGATCTGCGAGATCGCTAGCCCGCGTTCGTCGCAATAGCGCTTCAGCGCGCGCGGATTCGATTCCAGCGAAATGCCCGGTTCATAGCCCATGGCTTGGATGAAATACTGTCCGTGAATCGCGGCAAACTCCAAGTGCTTGATCCCATACTTGACCGCCGTCTCCGCCGCCTTGACAAATCCCCCGCTCAACGCACGCCAATTGTCCGTGTGCATGCCAAGCTCAATCATGACTACCTCACCCCGCGTCCCAACGCGATGTCGCATAGCGTGACCAAACCACACTACACCATCATAGGGACGTAGCGTCAACCACCGTTCACGGCGGCAGGGCGAATACCGCACCACGACCGCGAATACCAAGGACTGACGCAAGGCAGTCCCCATATACAAGGACGACTTCGTTGCTCTGCCAAAGAGAGCCTGCCCACCGGATGAACACCGGGAAGAGAATCAGTCCTGTTCTGGCATGGTCGAGAGACCACGCCACAACAAAGCAACGTCCTCGACTGCCCTTTATTCATGTCCCTTTCTTCTTGGTGTCCTTGGTGCCCTTGGTGGTGAACTTCCCGGAATTTTCCACCACCACGAAGTCACCAAGAAGAGAAGTACTGGAAGGATTCGGCGATGGCGTGACATCGCATGGTTTACGCGCCGCCGCGCCAACCATCCTCACCGCTATCCTCGGTTCTGCGAGCATAACTCTGTTCTACCACAGGAACGCTGCGAATGGAAGCGGCTTCCGCTCAGCAATCCGCTCACGAAGGAACGCGCCCCGCGCGTCGTAGGTGTGTACCGTGCGGATGCCATTCCCGGCCAGCACCGACACCGGCTTGCCAAGCCCATTATACTCATATTCCCACGCCCGCCCTCCCGGCGCGGTGATTTTGCTCAACTCGTTCCGCTCGGTGTGGGGGAGAGTTCATTCTTGCGATATATGAAGATGGGACAGTATTAATATTAGAAATATGCGTTTGTGCCATTATTTTCTTGACTTGTACCTGTCATGGATGTCCCTGTATTCCGTATTCCGAATTCTCCAGGATCCGGAACGGTGCGATAGCTGAGACACACTCCGTACGAACGTTCACCGTTCCATCCAACCCTCAGTGTAAGCAATTTTTATCATTCTTGCTGAAACTGCAAGGCATAGAGCTTGCTGCCGCGCATTTCAATTGTCAACTGCACGGTCTTTCCCATCAGGGAGGAGACGTCCTTGCCTTTATCCAACCACTCGACTTCGTAGTCAGTATGGTTGCCATTGATATAAATACAATTCTCCAACGTAAAGCCGGGAATGGGTTGGCCGCGCTCATCTAGAAAACCGGCTTGCGCATAGCCGGCGGCGCCGGTATTGATATTGAGCCGCAGACGACTGCCGCTGAAGGTGAAGGGCTTGGTCAGCAGACGCCCGCCCGTATAGGGCGTGTCGGCGGAAACAAAACCATCGAGCCGCTGGACGACACGATACAAATCCCATTGCGAATTGGGCACCGCACTGGACCCGTGATAATCATCCTTGCCCAGGAAGTACTGCCAGATCTCATCTCCGCGGCGCACCAGGCCATGGGAGGCGTAGATCATCTTCAGGTCCTTGCCATCATGCTTGCCAATGCCGATATACGCCGGACGGGGCAGCCGCCGCCATTCCAGACCGTCACGGCTGACGGCCAATTGGCATTCCGTCGGTCCGTCTCCCCGCCGATAGGGGCCTTCCCCAAAGACGTTGCGGGCTGGGTTCTTGCTCTCGTAATGAAAGAACATGGTGGGAAAAGCCAGGTAAGCATCGGCGGCCCATGGGTATTTCAGCGCTTTGGTCACGTAGACGTCCGTTCCGGGAGGATCCAGCGCCGGGTCGGGTTGAAATGCAACTGGGTATTCAATGCCTAGGCCGGTGGGCATCAACGGGCCGTTGTCCAGAAACCAGGGGTCCAGCACGTTGTTCCTGATGGGTAGCGTCCTGGCGGCTTCGCGTGTGCGTTCGGGGGTGACGGGCGTGAAGGGCCAGGAGCCCAGCGGATCCTTGACCTCAGTGAGCATAAACATACGGCGCGTGTGCCCTTCCGCGTCCTGGCCATAGTCACTGCGGTGGTGCCCGACGTAAACTTGACGCTGATCGTCGTAGAAGATAATCGATTGCGATCCGGCGCTCAGCGGAATCTTGGGCGCCGCGTCGCGAGTGAAGTTCCACCCGTCGGCCGAATAGAATATGAACATCGATTGCCCGCTGCGTCCGCTGAAGTATTTCCAGCGTTCTTCGGGCGGGGCGTTAGGATCGATGAAGACGCTGCCGTAACAGTAGCCATCGGGAGACACCGCGTTTTTGCAGCTTGCGCCCGCCCGGCCCAGATCGGGGGCTTCCCAATGAAGGCCGTCCCTCGATGTCAGGACCGCCAGACAGTCATGCTCGCCCCGATAATACAGGCGCAACAGACCCGTTTCGTCCTCGATGACGGTGGTATGACCATTGACATTCTCGTGCACGCGCTGGGCCGCGGAGGGCGGGTTGGGGGTAAAGCTCGCATTCTCGCTGTGGGCTATGAAACGGTCGTCGAGGAACAGGTGCTTGCGCGAGCCCAAGTCAAGCGTCGCAGAGCCAGTCTGATCCTTGGCGAACAGAAGCGGAGGCCCCACGTGGAGCTTCAACGGTGGGCGCGTTCTGCTCCGGTCTTGTGCAAAGCTGGCCGGTGGCACGAAGGGGGCGCGATACACCATGCCGGTGGATACCCGGAATTCGTCCAGCGCGCCGGGAAATGGGCGCTCCCACCGCCCGTCGCGGCCGATCGACAGGTAAGCCTCATCACCGTGCGATAAGGCTTTAATGTTCGCCGGTGTGGGTTCCGACGGCATCGTGCCATCGAGGTAATGCAGCAACTGCTTGCCCTTCGCGTCATAGACAAAAACCGCATGATGCCACTGTCCATCGCAGATGCGGGTCATGTCCGTGCCGATGGCAATGGTGGAACCACTGGGTTGATTGACGACGGTGAACACCCCCTGGAGAGGATCCAGGCTCAAGCGTGTGATACGGTCATTTTCACCGCGCGGCCCTTCGCCAAGCTCCAGGATGACACCTTCCGCATTGGCTCCTCCATGGATGCGGAGCCAACATTCCACCGTCCAGTCAAAATCTCCGAGATTGAGTTGGGTGTCAGTGGCATTGGCGAACTCCATGTGGCGCAGGTGCTTTTCTCCACTGGTCAGCAACGCGCCGAAATGGGCAGTCTCCCACGTCATCGGATCGATGGATCGTCCAGACGGTTTAGGCACGGGAGTCAGACCAAATTCAGTCTGACCGTCCCCCGACGGTTTGACGATCTGGATGGGCGCCGGCGCGCAGACTTCCAAGCCCTGGCCAAAACGGCCTTCGGCAATCTTGGCGCCACGGCCCAGGATCACAGTGTAGTCATGCGGGCCATTGTCAGTCAGCGCCGTACTGGGATAGCACCCGGCCGGCTCATCGAAAGGCCAGAAGGCCACGGTCTCGGCATGGACTTTGAGAGGAAGCAGTGTGAAGATGAGTGACAGCAGGATCGTTTTCGCGTTAGCATTCCGTCTCTTCACTTCTGATGTCCTCCTGTTAGACCGCAAATATCTGATTCTGACTAAGCAAAGAGGCATGATGCCCGCGCGTTCACTCCAGTCAATCAACGCAGTTCACGAAACACAGCCCAAATACAAACCGCTTTGGCATAAAGGGTTACGACATCGACCGAACAATCCTTCCATACGCCTCTCAATTCTGGTTCTACTTGCTGAAACAATCCGATGAGGATCAGCGATCATCGCGAACCGAATAGATGCCGCTGGTCGCCGCTTCAGGGTCCCGGGAGGAGTCCGACGGCCGGTTGCTTCCGACGCGGTCCCGCACGCGCGGCAGGCGGGCATAGGGATCGAGTACCCAAGCAGTCTGCCCCGCGCGCATTTCGCGCACCACGGGAATCTCATCGCCGTTGATCGCGGCCTTGACCTTCGGTGCGTCGGTATGGACAAGGATGTCGCTGGGGTGCGTGCCGAGATTCTGCCATGCCTGCGCGCGCCAATTCTCGCTGCACCAAAAGGGGTGGAAGGCGGCGTCCACGGTCACTTGCAGCGCGCCGTCCGCACTTCGACTGACGACGAGTTTTCCGAAAGTAAAGCGCTCGCTGTCGATCCTTGCGATGGGCGTATCAAGGGTGAGGGGAATGTCGATGTGCGGATGCGGTTGATAAGCGACATACGTTCGGGACGGGGCGGCCGATAGAAGCCAGACCGTCTCGCCAGGCTTGGTTTGCAGGCCCACCTCTATCATGACTATCTCCCCCCACGTCCCAACGCGATGTCACATAACGTGACTGAACCACACTACACCATCGTAGGGACGTAGCGTCAACCTCCGTTCACGCCCGCAGGGCGGATGCCGCACCACGATCGCGAATAACAAGGACTGACGCAAGGCAGTCCCCATATATAAGGGCGACTTCGTTGCACTGCCAAAGAGGGCTTGACCACCGATACACACCGATGAACACCGGGAAGAGAATCAGTCGTGTTCTGCATGGTTGCGCGACCACGCCACAACAGAGTTGGTAGGGACGTTTCGCCGAAACGTCCGTGGGTTGCCGCGGTCTGCGGCGTAAAGCAAAGAAGCGCTTTCGGCGAAAACGCCCTACACTACTTCGCCTCGTTAAACCTCCGTAGCATATCCACGAGTTGCTTCGCGTTTTTCCTGTAATCCCCTTCCGAATACCACTCGTCAGTTAATTTTTTTGTCACAGGATCCAAGAGTGGCAGCTCCACGTAAATAGGAGCCGCGACGAACGATATCGACTCGCCACTGTTTCTAGCCGGGGCACCCAAAGCAACCGAACGATCACCCGGCCGATATGCACTGTCAAATGCTGGCAAGGCAATTCGTTCATAGCGCTTAAATACGTGATC
>JBHEKO010000307.1:0-8464 GCA_041859475.1 Candidatus Hydrogenedentales bacterium | reverse complement strand
TGGAACGGTATGCCATTTCTTAAGAGAAGACGCTTTGTATCGGTAATCGGGCGCAAGAGCAGCGTACCGGACGGCCTCTGGATAAAATGCCCGGGTTGCGGGCAACCCGTCAGCCGCACCGATGTCGATGAGAATCTTTCCGTCTGTCCGGCGTGCGATTACCATCATCGCATCTCCGCGGAGCGGCGCATTGAGTTTCTCGTCGACCCCGACTCCTTCGTCGAAACCCACGCCAATCTGGAATCCGTCGACCCGCTCGAGTTTGTCGTGAAGGAGAAGGACCTCAAGTACTCCTACCTCGATAAAGTCTCCGAATCGCGCAAGCGTTCGGGAGTGGGGGAGGCCATGATTACCGGGATCGGCTCGATCGAAGGCGCTCGCGCCTCCTTTGGCGTCATGGAGTTCTCGTTTCTGGGAGGAAGCATGGGCTCCGCCATGGGCGAGAAGTTCTGTTGCGCCGCGCAAGACGCCATTCGCGAGCGCATCCCCTACGTCGTGTTCTCTTCCTCCGGCGGGGCGCGCATGATGGAAGGCATTCTTAGCCTTATGCAAATGGCGAAGACGGCCGAGGCCGTCCGCCAGTTGAACGACGCGGGGATTCCGTACATCTCCGTGTTGACGCATCCGACCACGGGCGGCGTGTTCGCCAGCTTCGCGAGCCTCGGCGACGTCACCCTTGCCGAGCCCAACGCCCAGATCGGGTTCGCCGGTCCGCGCCTCATTGAAGGCGCGTTGAAAGTGAAACTCCCCGAAGGATTCCAATCCACCGAGTACCAGTATCAAAACGGCTTTGTGGATCGCATTGTGAATCGCACCGAAATGCGGAGCTTCCTCGGAAAGTTGTTGCTCTACCTGACGCCCCAGTGAACGCACGCGAGTACCTTGCCGGGCTCGAGTTTCACGGCATCAAGCTCGGCCTCGACAACATTACCTACCTTCTCAACCAGGCGGGCGGCCCCCACACGGCCTATCCGACGGTCCACGTCGCCGGCACCAACGGGAAGGGCAGCGTTGTCGCCATGCTCGACGCCATCCTCCGCGCGGCAGGCTATCGTGTAGGGCGCTTCACAAGCCCGCATCTGATTCACCTCAACGAGCGGTTCATCGTAGACGCGCGCCCCATCGACGACGCGGAGTTGGACCGGCAGATCGAGTACTTCCGGCGTGCGGCGGAAACGATGGACGTTCCACCCACCTACTTCGAGTTGTGCACGGCAATCGCATTTCGCTGGTTCCAGGGCATGCACGTCGATGTCGCAATCATCGAAGTCGGCATGGGCGGGCGTTTCGACTCCACCAACGTGATTACCCCGCTCGCCTCCGGCATCACCAACATCGACCTCGAACACATGCAGTACCTCGGCGATACCCGCGCCAAGATTGCCTTCGAAAAGGCAGGTATCATCAAACCCGGCGTGCCCGTGGTCGTCTCGGAAAGAGACGCGGAACCGCTCGACGTTATCCTTCGGCGCGCTACAGAATTGGGCAGCCGCTCCTACCTTCTTGGGCGCGACTACTCCTACACTCTTTCGGGCGATGCGATGAACCTGCGCTTCTCCTACGCAAGCGACTCCTTAACCTTGGAAGACGCCCCGCTGGGTTTGGCCGGGCGCTACCAAGGCGAAAACGCCGCCGCCGCCGTCGCCTTGGCGGAACGCGTTCGTGTGCACTTCCCCAATGTGTCCCCGAGCGCCATACGTCAAGGTCTGGCCTCGGCACAATGGCCGTGCCGGTTGGAAAAGGTGCTGGATACCCCGCCCGTCATTGTCGACGTGGCGCACAATCCCGCCGGAATGCGCAAACTCGCGGCGGAACTTGGACCCTGTGTCGCCGTTGTCGCCATTTCCTCCGACAAGGCCGCTGCCCAAATGCTTGATGCGCTCGCGCCGGTCACGCGCGAATTGGTCCTCACGCAATACGCCGGACATCGCGGCCTGCCCGCGGATGCCCTGTGCGCGGCGGCAGGGGAGGGGCGCACGTATCGCCGCGTTGAGAATCTCGAAGACGCCATCGCCCTCGGAATCTCGTTTGCCTCTAGCGACTGCCCGCTCGTCATCACCGGCTCCATCTTTACCGCAGGACAAGCCCGCACGATTCTGATCAACCGCTACGGCGCAAAGCCCCTGCTCTTCTGACAAGGTAGGGACGTTTCGCCGAAACGTCCGTGATGCCCGCGCATATCAGGTAGGGACGTTCCGCCGAAACGTCCTCGGGAGGGGCAGTTGTCTTGGAGGTAGGCGAAGAGGGTCTGGCGCCCAACCTTCACGAATGCACCCTGTCTTATCGAAAGCGTGCGCAAGAAGTTGAGCCGGACGCCGATGTTTGATACACTACGCCATTCTGTGTCCATGGGGACCAGAACCACCAACACCATTAGGGCAAAGGAGGTGAATGCATTGCGTACTTACGAAGCGCTCTACATCGTCCGTCCGGATTTGAAGGACGATGAGATCCAGACGGTAGCGACAGAGGTGGAAAGCCTCATCGCCAACAATGGCGGTACTATCGTGCGCTCGGAGAACTGGGGTAAACGGAAGATGGCGTATGAGGTCAAGAAGTTCACGGAAGGAGTGTATGTGCTCCTCCGTTTTCAGGCGACCGCCGCTTTCGTAGCCCGTCTTTCGAACCATTTTCGGTTGTCGGAAAACATCATCCGGGATCTGATTGTGTACTTCGACACGAAGACGCTGCGCCTCGAAGAGGAGCAGAAGCAGCGCACGGAAGCCGACCTGCGGGCGAGCAGCGCCCGTTCGGATCGCGACCGGGACGATGACGACGACGACCCACGTGGGCACCGCCGGCACGACGACGATGACGATGACGACGGCCCACCGCGGCGCCGGCGTCGCGATCGTGATGATGATGACGATTCCGATTAGGTAACAACGACCTCGGAGGTTACGATCGATGTCAGACCTCAGAATGCCCAGCTTGAACAAGGTCTTCCT
The DNA here is from genome assembly GCA_041859475.1 of Candidatus Hydrogenedentales bacterium. Classification (GTDB taxonomy): domain Bacteria; phylum Hydrogenedentota; class Hydrogenedentia; order Hydrogenedentales; family SLHB01; genus JAIBAQ01. The sequence continues at coordinate 5,516 of JBHEKO010000307.1, read as the reverse complement.
TGCAGGGCGCCTCACGCGGGACCCGGAATTGCGCTCGCTGCCTTCGGGCATGTCGATGTGCAAACTGGGGCTTGCCGCTTCTCGGTTCTATACGAAGGACGGGGAGAAGAAGGAGGAGACGTTGTTTATCAACGCCACCGCTTGGGGCAAGACTGCCGAGTACTGCAACGATGCGCTGAAGAAGGGCCGTCCGGTTTTGGTGGAAGGGTCGCTACGCGGCTTCGAATACCAGGACAAGGAAGGTCAGAAGCGGACAGGCGTGGAAATCACGGCCGAGCGTGTCCAGCAGCTTGATTGGGCGGACCGCGCAGGCGGCGGCTCGGGTGGCGGTTTCAGCGGAGGCGGACGTTCGGAGTCGCGCAGCGCGGAAGAGCCCGTACCCGAGGATGACATCCCGTTCTAGGACCTTCGAACAGGAGAAAATGGTATGGCCCAAATGGTGATGCGGGCGAAAGTTAAGACCCGCAAGAAGAAGAAGAAGACGCAGTCCCGGAACAAGGTCTGCCGATTGACCGTCGACCGGGTAGTCTATATCGACTACAAAGACATCGCATTGCTCAAGCACTACGTGACCGAGCGCGGGAAGATCATTCCGCGGCGGATCACCGGTGCAACCGCACGGCATCAACGCATGCTGACGAGGGCCATTATGCTGGCCCGCCAGATCGGGTTGCTGCCGTTTGTCGCGGACTAGGAGCGGGGCCGGGGCGGCGCCCGGCTAAGCCATGCTGTGGCTTTCCATAGCGCTTGTGGCTGCGATGGTCTTCGGGGCTTGTGGGCTGATGTTTCTAGCCTCAAGCTCCGTGGTCATCGCCGTGGCCATGATACGGAAGCGGGGCTGGGTGGCTGTCGCAGTCCTGATCGTGTTGGCGGTGTTCTTCGGCGTGCCAGTACTTCTGGCGAACCGCTCGAACGAGGCTGAGGCGGCGGGACAACTCCGGGTGTTGCGTATGTATGCTATCTTGGCATACATGCTGCTAAGCGCACCGGGAATGGTCCTGGCAGCGGCCTACAACCGCAAATGGCCGTACGGGCGCGCCGCGTATTTGGTGTCCGGCCTTATATTCGCAATCATGACCTTGAGCGTTGTGCTGGAGTGGGAACTCTGGCAAAACCAGGTCAACAGCATAATTGAAGAAGCCCGGCTGACGATTCACGGACAGAGCGACCAGCTTGGCGAAAGCTTGACGAACCAGCAGCTTGCTGCGATGGCGTGGTTGAGCGACAACAAGGCGGCCTTTGGCATTGGGTTGAATTTCCTTTTTGCCGTCACGGTTTCGTGCGTGTACGTAACGGTCACGAATTTCGTGTTGCGGTTGTGGCCCAATGAAGTAGGCTTCCTGGGGTCGTTCAAGGACATGCGCCCGACCGAATGGCTGGTCTGGGGCGCGATTGCAGCGGCGCTCTTGTGCTTTGCCGACTATCGCTGGCCCGAGGCGGGCCTGCGGTTCGTGGCATGGAACTCGGCCATCGTCTTGACCGTTGTCTATTGGTTCAATGGCCTGTCGGTCCTGATGTACGGGGTTCGCGCGTTGCAGCCCACGATGTTCACGTTTCTGCTGGTTATCGGGATGATGTTCCTGCTCGTGAACGCGGGGGCATTGCCCGTGCTGGCCCTTGTGGGCCTGTTCGACACGTGGGGCGATTACCGGCGCAAGATAGATGCGCTGATCGCGGCGCGGTTGGAGCAAGAGAACGAGCGGCGAGGACCGCCCGGAACCGGCGTTTGAGAAGAACGAAATCGAATTTGGACTCAATTGCCTTGCGGATAATGAACGGGAGCAAGGAGAGGAGGACGTTGTGAAGGTCATCCTGTGTGAAAACGTACCCAACTTGGGCGAAATGGGTTCGACCGTCAAAGTGGCGGAAGGATATGCCCGCAATTACTTGCTGCCGCGCAAGATGGCAGTGCCTGCCGAATCGAACAGCGCCAAGCAAATCGAGCACGAGATGCGGAACATCAAGCGTCGCGAGGACAAGCTTCGCACCGAGATGACGGCCGTCGCGAGGAAGATCGAGGCGTTGACCATCGAATTCACGATGCGCGCGGGCGAAGAAGATAAGTTGTTCGGCAGCGTGACGGCCGCGCAGATCTCGGAAAGCCTCAGCGCGCTGGGCTACGAAGTCGACCGCAAGAACATCACGATCGAAGAGCCGATTCGCACGCTGGGAATCTTCACGGTTTCGGCGAAGCTTGCGAAGGGCGTCGAAGCGAAGATCAAGGTGTGGGTGAAGAAGCTCGAGGAGGAGGCGACCGAATAAGGTGGCCAAGCAACAGCAGCGGAAGCCTGCCAAACCGGCGTTCGACCGGACGCCTCCGCACAATATAGACGCGGAGCGTTCGTGCTTGGGGGCCATGCTGCTGAATCCCGACGCGGTCGGGACGGCGATAGAAGTTCTCAAAGAAGACGCGGCAAACGTCTTCTACTCGGAAGCGCACCAGCACGTGTACGAGGCCGTGATGGCCTTGTTCCGCGAGAACGTGCCGGTCGATGCCGTGACCTTGATGGAGCAACTGGACCGCCACGGGCACTTGGAAGCCGTCGGCGGGGCCAGTTACATCGCGGAATTGACGGGCGCGGTTCCCACCTCGGCCAACATCGAATACTACGCCCGAATTGTGCTGGATTTGGCGGTCCTCCGCCGCCTCATCAGCGCGTGCACGACCACCGCCGGCGAGGCCTACGGGGCCACCGGCGACGTCAACGAATTGCTCGACCGGGCCGAGGCGGCCATTTTCTCGATTGCCGAATCCCGCCAGTTGAACCCCGTCTACAAAGTCGCCGACCTGCTCGAAGATTCGATCAAACGGATCGAGAGCATCATCAAGTCGCACACCGGCTACACCGGGCTTCCGACGGGATTCCATAAACTCGACGAGATGTTGTCGGGTTTTCAGCCGTCGGACATGATTGTGCTTGCGGCGCGGCCCTCGGTCGGCAAGACGGCCTTCGCGCTGAACATCGCTTCGCACGTGGCCATCCACGAGGGGAAGTCCGCCCTGGTATTCAGCCTCGAAATGGCGAAAGAGCAGTTGGTGCAGCGCCTGTTGTGCATGGAAGGGCGCATCGACTCGAAGCGCCTGCGCACGGGGTTTCTCGCGAAGGACGAGTTCTCGAAGCTCATCCCCGCCGCGGCGAAACTCAGCAACGCGCCCATCTACATCGACGACACGCCGAACATGGGCATCCTCGAATTGCGTTCCAAGGCCCGGCGGCATGCGGCGCAGAACGACCTGGATCTTATCATCATCGATTACCTGCAACTCATGCGCGGTTCAAGCAGCCGCAGCGAAAACCGGCAGCAGGAAATCTCGGAGATTTCGCGGTCCATCAAGGGCATCGCGCGCGAATTGCGCGTGCCCGTCGTGGCGCTTTCTCAGCTCAGCCGCGAAGCGGAGCGCGACGATAGCGGCTTGCCGAAGCTGTCGCACCTGCGCGAATCGGGAGCCATCGAACAGGACGCCGACGTCGTGATCATGCTGTCGCGTCCCCCGGTGCACAAGCGCGCCGGTTCGGACGACGACGAGGAAGAGGATTCCTCGCACGACAAGCTGATTCACGTGAACATCGCCAAGCAGCGCAACGGCCCTACGGGCAAGCTGGATTTGTTCTTCGACCGGAATCTTCAGCGATTCATGGACCCCGCGGGCGAACACACGCGGGGTGCGACTCCTCCTCCGGGGGCTATGGCGCCGCCAACGTATGCATCCCCCGAGGAGTATGAAGAGGACGAAACACCCTTCTGAGGATTCCTCTTCGGAGGGCGGGTTTTCCAACCCGCCGCAATTGAGGAGTGTCCCTAAGATGGCGGGTTAGAAACCCCGCCCTCCGATGGGTAACGGCAGTGCGCTTGCCTGCGGGGAATGCCTGCCGCGAGGCTCTGGCAAAGGCGTTGAGTCATGCAGTACAATTTCATCAACCACCGGACTCGGATGGTGCGCGAAGTCGAGCGCACTCTCGCCGAACTCCACCCACGCTCAGGAGACAGACACCATGTTTCGCGGATCCATTGTTGCCGTCGTAACGCCATTCAAAAGCAATTTCGACATTGATTTCGACGCGTACGGCAGGCTGATCGACTTCCATCTCGACCAAGGCACCGATGGTATCGTCCCCTGCGGGTGTACCGGCGAAGCCGCCACGTTGAGCCACGAAGAACAGCAGAAGTGCATTCGATTCGCCATCGAGCGCGTTGCGGGTCGCATCCCCGTGATCGCGGGCACGGGGTCCAACAACACGAAGGAAGCGCTGTCGCTCACGCAGTATGCGAAAGAAGTGGGCGCGGACGGCGCGTTACTTATCACGCCGTATTACAACAAGCCGACCGCGGAGGGCCAGATTCTGCACTTCGGCTCCATCGCGAACGCGGTGGACATCCCGATCATGCTCTACAACGTGCCTGGCCGCACGGGAACGAAGATTGCCCCGGAAACGGTTGCGACCCTCTCGAAGATCCCGAACGTGGTCGCCATCAAAGAAGCGTGTGGAAGCGTGGACCAGGTCTGCGACATTCACAGCCTGTGCGACATCACGATACTGTCGGGCGACGACGCGTTGACCCTGCCGATGATGTCCGTTGGCGCGGTGGGCGTGGTCTCGGTCGCAGCGAACGTTGTGCCTGCCCAAGTGGCCGCGTTGTGTTCGGAGTTCGACAAGGGCAATTACGCCGAGGCGCAGCGCATTCACTACGAGTTGTATCCGCTGTTCAAAGGGCTCTTCCTTGAGACGAATCCGATGCCTGTGAAGGCCCTTCTCGCCAAGATGGGCATGATCGAGAACAACCTGCGTGCGCCGCTGACGCCGATGCGCAAGGAAATATTCGCAAAACTCGAAGCCATCTATTCGCAGATGGCAACGGTCTAAGGAGCGCGTCGTGAAGATTGCTGTAGCGGGCGCCTGCGGGCGCATGGGACGACGCATCCTCGAATTGGCCGTGGCGGATGGTTTCGACATCGGCGGGGCCTTCGACGTGCCGGAAGCGGCGGGGACCGAACTAACCGTAGGCTCCGAATCCGGCAAGCCGCAGGCCGTCGTGATGAGCAAGAACGTCGCGGAGGCCTTGGCTGGCGCGGACGCCCTCATCGACTTCACGGCCCCGGCCGTGACGCTCGAAAACGTCAAGGCGGCGGTTGCCGCGGGCAAGCCGATTGTCATCGGCACGACCGGTTTATCCGAAACCCAGAAGGCGGAGATTTCCGCCGCTGCCGCCACGATTCCCATCGTGCTCGCGCCGAACATGAGCGTCGGCGTGAACCTTCTATTCAAGCTCACGAGCGAAGTGGCTGCGATCCTCGGCCTCGACTACAACGTCGAGATTGTCGAGGTACACCACAACCTCAAGAAGGACAGCCCGAGCGGCACGGCCGTGCGTTTGGCCGAGCGCGCGGCGGAAGCCTTGGGACTCGACTATGCCAAGGACACCGCGCACGGGCGCGAGGGAATTGTCGGCGCACGGCCCGCGCGGCAGATCGGCATGCATGCGGTGCGCGGCGGCGACATCGTGGGCGAGCACAC
>JBHEKO010000083.1:0-8149 GCA_041859475.1 Candidatus Hydrogenedentales bacterium | reverse complement strand
GGGGTTGACTCCACGCATGCCGTGGACTACACTAAGCCCTGAGGAAGCGAGAAGAAACAGCCTTCGGGCTGACAGCGGACGGGAGATGACTGCCCAGTGCTAAAACACACGAGCAGGCTATCCTGCGCAGCGGGCGCCCTTGGTATCCTGTTGGCGGCAGGTTGTGCCACAACCCCACAGAAGCCGGTAGCTCATCAGTTCGAGCCTATCCCGCTTACGAAAGTTCAAACCCAAGAAGTCCCAAAGAAGGTCGATGAACGGTCCGCGACGGAGTTGTTGCGAGCTGCGGACGAGGCCTTCCAGTTGGGCAACAAGGCTCAGGAAGAGGGCGATCACCAGGGCGCGCTGCGGCAATACACGCGTATGCTTGAGCTGCTGATCGACGCCGACCTGGACTCGGAGGTATTCTACAATCTCCGAAGCGAGTTCGAGCGTATCCTCAGTTCCTCTTCCGAGACCTCGGAGTTGTTCCAGAAGGGCCTGCCCCAGGGCTGGGACGACAACCTAACCGAGGATCCCGCGGCAGGAGACCTTTTCGCGGGTATCCCCATCAATGAGTACGTGATAGCCGAGATTGAGGAAATCCAGAAGCTCTATCCCAAGAATTTCCAGAATGGGCTGAACCGCAGCTTTAAGTATCGTCCCATCTTGGAGAAGAAGTTCGTCGAGGCGGGGTTGCCGCGCGATTTGGTTTGGCTGGCGATGGTGGAAAGCCAGTTTCATCCCGACGTCACGTCGCGGGCAGGTGCGGCGGGGATGTGGCAGTTCATGCGGGGAACGGGTACGCGGTATGGATTGCGCGTCGACAACTACGTCGATGAGAGACGTGACTGGGAGAAGGCGACCGACGCGGCGATTGCCTATTTGAAGGATCTGCGCGACCAGTTCCAGGGCAAGTGGCCCGTGGCCGTAGCTTCCTACAATATGGGCGAAGGCGGGATGGCGCGAGCTATCGCGATGAATGGCGGCGACGCGGACCTCTGGAACCTGATCGAAACTCCGCCCGCGTCCAATCATATGCAGCGCGAGACCAAGAAATTCTATCCCAAGCTTTTGGCTAGCATCATCGTCGGCAAGAGCCCAGAGCGATACGGGTTTACCCGCGATCCTCAGGTGTTGGAAACGACGACGCGGATTCCCATAAACGGTTCCTATTCGTTGGCGGCTTTGGAGCGGGCCAGCAATCTTCCCAGCGGCACCTTGAAAAGTCTGAACCCGGAGCTGATCCGCGGCGCTACTCCGCCCGGAGGAGAGTTCCGGCTTGAGGTGCCCGCCGAGGCCGAGCAGTTGGTGCTGGCATCGCTCACGAAGGCGAAGCAGGAGCCGGTTCGCAACATCCTTGCGCGCACGGAAGGCAGCACGAAGAGGCACACGGTGCGCCGGGGTGAAACGCTGAGCGGAATCGCCGACAAGTATGGCGTGAATATCGGCGAGCTTGCGAAGGCCAACCGTATACGCACCTCTTCTCGCCTTACCGTGGGGAAACGGCTGACCATTCCTGGCGACTCGGATGCCACGCCCGTAGTTGGGGCCGTTCAGGAGGTCGAGAAGCCGCGTTCGACGGCCGAGGGTGACGGAACCCATGTCGTGAAGCGCGGCGACACGCTGTTTGACATCGCCAAGAACTACAACATATCTCTTGAACAGTTGCGCGCGTGGAACAACCTCAGCGAGCGTTCGCGCATCTCGGTGGACCAGAAGCTGCGGGTTCGCGCAAGCGGAGAGGACCGTGCCACCGGTTCTTCCCAAACCAAGCGAGTCCACAAGGTCGCGCGCGGCGAGTTTCCGGCGTCCATCGCCCAGAAGTACGGGGTGTCCGTAAGCGACATTCAGAAGTGGAACAAGCTCACGTCCCGTTCCGTCTTGCGGATCGGCGACGAATTGGTCATTTATTCCGAAGCCGGCGGCGAAGCAACTAGCGACGCGCCGTCTGCGGCCGTGAGTAGCGAAGTCGTCGATTCGGAGAGCATCACGTTTACGCCGAAACCGGCGGAGCCTGAAAAGCAGACCTATAAAGTGGCTAAGGGGGATTCGTTGGGCGGCATTGCGTCCAAGTACAAAGTCTCCTTGAGTGACCTTCGCAAGTGGAATGACCTTAGTTCGAAGTCCACTATCCATCCCGGACAGACCTTGGTTGTGTACTCCAAGCCGGGCGAAGAGCCTGCATCGTCGAAGGCTGCTGCCGAGGAGCCCAAGGCCGAGAAGAAGTCTTACAAGGTAGCCAAGGGAGACACCCTGGGTTCGATTGCCTCCAAGCATGGCGTGTCCGTGAGCAAGTTGCGCGAGTGGAACAACATCAAGAAGGACTCCTCGCTCAAGGCGGGCGCCGAGTTGGTGCTGTTTGCGCCGGAGAAGAGCGCAAAGCCTGAAGAACCGGCAGCCAAGACGGACAGCGCTACGGAATCGGCGGCAGATGCAGCTCCCGCAGCCGAAGAGAAGGCTGCGGCGGATGCGGCCCCCGAGGGTGAAAAGCAGACCTACAAGGTTGCGAAAGGCGATACTCCGGCCGGCATCGCGGCGAAGTATGGCGTCAAGACCAGCGACCTTTTGAAGTGGAATGGCCTGACCACGAAGTCGATGATTCGCGTAGGCGATGACTTGGTGGTAATCGGTGGCTCTCCGAAGGCGGATGCGCCGGAAGCGCCGGTGAAAGAGGTGGCGACGGAACCGGAAGCGCCGACGCCTGCCGCCGAACCGGCAAAGGCCGAACCAGTAAAGCCCGAGCCGGTCGAGGCGAAATCGGAAGCGGCAGCATCCGCGAAGTCGTACAAAGTTGCCAAGGGCGACACGCTGGGCGGCATCGCGTCGAAGCACAAAGTCAGTCTCGACGACTTGCTCGCGTGGAACAACATGACCAAGAAGTCCACGTTGCGGGTCGGGTCCGAATTGAAGTTGAATGGTGCGACCGTCGCGCCGGAACCTGATGCCGCGCCCGCCGAGGAACCGAAGCAGGCCGAAGAGCCGGTGAAAGTGGCATCGAAGACCCCGGATAAGGCGCAGGTTACGCCGAAGAGCATCGAGCCTGTAAAAGAGGCATCCAGCGACGCAGGCGAGAAGCGGACTCACAAGGTCGCCAAAGGTGAGAGTCCTTCAACCATCGCCGCGAAGTACGGAGTGAAGACCAAGGACCTCTATACGTGGAATAACCTGACATCCAGCTCGGTGCTCAAGATTGGGCAGGAACTGTCCATCGTCGGGGGGAAGAACGCGCCGGCAGCCGCGGAGCCCAAAGCTGCGAAGGACGCCAAGGAGGCATCGGCGGCAACGGTCCACACCGTGAGCAAGGGCGAGAACCCGACGACAATCGCGAAGAAGTACGGCGTCGGTGTGAGCGACCTCTACACGTGGAACGGGTGGTCGAAGGACCACGTACTCGATATTGGCGATACGGTGAAGATCGAGAAGAAATAGCGGACCCTACACGGGCTGGTCTGCTCGAAGTTTACTGAGTCAACGGCGCTCTTTGAGCGCCGTTTTCTTCTGTACCGCCGGCTTCCAGCCGGCTCTTCATATTTTCTGAAAGCATAGAGAGCCGTTCCGGCCGCAACGTATTCGTGGGCACGGAAAGCAGGGCCACTGTCTTCCTCTGTCTCTCGTTGCACTTGGTCCGAATGGGCTGAATCGTTAGTCCGGACTCGCTGGACTACATCGCGTTCTCGCCCTCGTAGAGCGAGGCAAACACGCGCTCTTCGCCACCGCGATAAAGCAGGTGACTGTCGATCACGCGGGTCTCCTCCGCGGATAGCGGCAGGAAGCGTCCCTCCGCGCGCGCGTAGGTTGTGCCGTTGCCGTCGCCGACCGCCGCCGCGACGTGCACCATGCGTTTGCTCTGCCGCGAGATCTCCGCGCTGACGACCGATTCGCGGTCACCAGGCACCGGCTTCAAGTATCGCACCGTCAACTCGCCCGTCAACGTCATGCGCGCCATGGCGCGATTCGCCGCCCAGCCCATGGTCTCGTCGAGTAACGCCGCCACGATTCCTCCGTGGACCACGTTGGCATAGCCGCAGTGATGGGGCATTGGGCTGAACACGGCCTTCACCGCATCGCCTTCGACAAAGAAGCGTAATTTCAATCCCGCGAAGTTCTCCTCGCCGCATACGAAGCAGGTCTTCGAATTCGGTAAGTACACGCGGTCATCGGAATGGTCATCGCACATTGGTTTCGCTCCTGGCATCTGCACGGTTGAATGTGCCGGACTTTACCGATCCGGCCCGCAGGTCTGCAACTTGTGGGACGCTCAACCAGTGAGGCAACCACGGATGACACAGTGCAGTAGAGCCGAAACTCAAGAGACTCAACCACCGATTCACACCGATGAACACCGATGGGGTGTTGAAACCACGCGGGAAGTTGACGATGGCAAGGCAATGTGGAACGGCAACTATACAATCGTTGGATAGGGGGCGGGGTTTTGGATGTAGAGATCCCTTTCGTTCATGAAGGCCTGATGTCAGTCTGGTGTTTGAAACGCAACGACTTGTGGGAGCGCTGGGGAGGCTTGCCCAGCGCTTGTGGAGAAGTGGCACGGCAAATGCTCTCGTTCCGGTGGGTCCGCTTCAAGGATAGGCAAAGCGTGGAGGAACGAACAATGAGCAGCAATCAGAAAACTCGGTTGATTATCGCATCTCGTGATCTGCGGCGCGTCGCGGTGAATGGCTACGCCACTGAGGAAGTCTGCAAGGAGCGCGCGGCAGTCCTTGCCTGCGAACAACGCCTCGCGCGGAGGCGATTGCAGTATGGCATGGTGCTCGGTCAACTGTTGGCCGGAAACAACGTCCTTGGCTGAAGAGGAAGCGAGGTGTAGTATGTATTCGCAGTGCCCACCCCAAACCGGCTGCGGGGGGAAGTCGCAGCCGAGATCGAGAATGCGTGTGTTTTTGCGCTTTCTGGTTGAGCACTATTGGCGGGGGAACAAGCATCCCATCTCCGATCGACGACGCACCGCGCCGCCGAGGTTCCGTCTCTCTGTCCCTCCCGCCAACTCTCAGAGAAATTCCATCTACTGCGATTTGGGGGTCTTTGTAGACAGAAGCATGTGACTTGCGAAAATGCTCTAAAGGGGGGCCTCCATGTTGACGCACGTTGTACGCCGTGTCGGGACAATAGTCTCACTCTGCCTTTTTGTTGCCACCTTCGTGCTGGTTGCACCAATCGCTTCCGCCCAACAAACCGAATACCGGTTCGAGCGCATGTGGCCGCAACTCCAGCAACCTTGGTACCAGGGGGGACCGTCAAGTATCTCCCTGGATGCCAGTGCTCATCTATACGTATCGTCGAACAATGCAGTTACCGTGCTGACTGGGAACGGTGCCCTTGTACGAACATGGGGTGGATATGGAATGGGGGATGGTCAGTTTCGTGATCCGCGTCTTGCTGTTGGAGCAGATGACTGTATCTACGTCGCGGAGACGAGCAACTCGCGTGTTCAGAAGTTTACGTCCAGTGGGGAACTACTTCTTAAGTGGGGAACTGCTGGGTATCCTTATGGTATTGCGCAGGATTCGGCAGGGTTTGTATATGCGTCCAATACCGACACGGATGCACCCTACCACATTCAGAAATTCAGTAGTACCGGCACTCTGATTGCCCAGTGGGGGCCGGAGGGGACGGATGATGGCGAGCTGCATGGTGCCAAAGGCCTGGCGGTCTCTCGAGATGGCTTCCTGTATGTGATGGATTCTCAGAATAACCGAATGCAGGTCTTCACACTAGATGGTGACTTCGTCAAACAATGGGGAAGTGGTGGTTCTGGTGACGCTCAATTCTATTGGCCTTACTGCTTTTCGTTTGACGAAGACGGCAACGTTTATGTCGCCGATACTTGGAATCATCGTGTCCAGGTCTTTTCGGAGGAAGGTCAATTCCTGAGGAAGTGGGGGGTGAGAGGCAGTAGCGACGGAGAATTTGAATATCCTACAGGCATTGCCGTGAGCAAGGACGATACAGTCTTTGTTGGTGATAGTAACAACAAGAGAATCCAGTGCTTCACCAAGAGTGGTGTCTTTAAGGGGAATTGGACAAGTCGCGGAAGTAACGGAGGACAGTTCATTGAGCCTACTCACGTGGCGACTGGCCCGGACGGTACCGTCTACATTGCGGATCGTTTGAATTACCGTGTCCAGAAATTCTCTCATCAAGGAGTCTTTTTGAAGGCTTGGGGCGGTCAGGGTTCCGGCAATGGACAGTTCGCTTCTCCGGGCTCATTGGCCGTTGGTTTGGATGGTTCGGTTTATGTGGTTGATAGTGACAACAATCGTGTGGAGAAATTCGATTCAGATGGCAATTATCTAAGCTCTTGGGGCAGCTATGGTACAGGAGCCGGACAGTTCAAGAGAGCGGCTGGTATTGCGTGGGATGCCGGTTGCCTCTTTGTCACAGATGTTTACAACAGCAACGTTCAGAAGTTCTCGGAAGATGGCGAGTTTCTAGCCCGATGGGGGGGCACATACGGAGCTGGAGATGGCCAACTGCGCCAACCTGAAGCCATCACAGTGGGATCCAATGGACTCGTCTATGTTGCTGAAAGAAACAACCAACGCGTTCAAGTTTTTACATCTGACGGAGAGTTTCACTCAAAGTGGGGGGCGGATGGCGTGGGTCCTGGCCTCTTCACGGCTCCAAGAGGCATCGCTGCCGCTCCCAATGGGAATATTCTCGTAACGGACTTCGATATTACCGATGCTAATGTTGCCCTTATTCAGGAATTCACTTCAGAAGGAGTATTTGTAGGTTCTTGGGGAAGCCAGGGTATTGGCGCTGGGCAGTTTTTGGAAGGACCGGCTGGGATTGCCGTCGATTTACTGTCGGGCACTTATGTCGTCGATCCCGCCAATAATCGCGTCCAGAAGTTCATGCCTGTCAACCTGACCTCCAACGCCAAAGCCATCGTCGTAGCTGGCGGTGGCCCATTCCCCGGCAATAATCTCTGGGATGCGACGGAAGCATCGGCGAACTTCGCGTATCGGGCGCTGTCGGCGCAGGGTTTCACGAAGGACACCATTCACTACCTCTCCTCGGATACGGATCTCGACCTGGACAACAACAGGGTGGCGGATGACGTCGATGGCACGGTGACAGCAGCGCATTTGCAGTCGGCGCTGACCACGTGGGCGCCGGCGCAGTTGAACGGGCTGCCTACGTCGGATGTGGTGGTGTATCTCGTGGACCATGGCGGCACGGATGCGTTCCGGTTGAGCGAGACGGAGATTCTGTCAAGCGCGGACCTCGCCTCCTGGTTGGACACCTTGCAGGCGGGTATCCAAGGCAAGGTGATCGTAGTTATCGATTCATGCGAGTCGGGCTCGCTGCTGGGCGACCTCGGTGCGCCCGATGGCTACGCGGACAAGCGCATCGTCATGACGTCCACGTCGCCGGGCGAGTCGGCGTATTTCGTGACGCAGGGCGTCGTGTCGTTCTCGAACTATTTCTGGACGCAGGTGTTCAACGGCGAGGCCGTGGGCGAGTGCTTCACGCAGGCCAGCGATGCGTTGTCGCAGAACTTCGCGTTGCAGCATCCGTTGCTCGACGACACTGGCGAATGCGTGTCGGACGAGGCGGATGGCGTGCTCGCGGGCGAGACGACCATCGGCAACGGCACTAAACAATACTGGGCCGGGCCGACCATCGGCGCGGTGAGTCCGACACAAAACCTCAACAACACCGCGACTGCGACGATCTGGGCTGGTCCCGTGACCGACACGGACGGCGTGGCGCGCGTGTGGGCCGTTATTCGTCCGCCGGACTACGAACAGGAAGCGGCGTCGAATCCGGTGACCGGTATGCCGAGCTTCGACCTCTTTCCCGCGTCGCAGGACAGTCCACATTGGGAAGCGACCGCGAGTATCTTCACGACCGCAGGCACCTACGACGTGCTCATCTACGCGCGCGACCGCGTAGGCAATACCTCCGCGCCCACCGTGACGAGCGTCACGGTCACGAATCCTTTGTCGCGCAAAGCGATGATCGTCGCGGGCGGCGAGCAGTCGGACGTGCTGTGGCCGTCCTACGAAGCCATCGCGCAGACCGCGTACAACGCGCTGCTCTTCCAAGGCTACGGTACCGACGACATCTACTACCTCAGCCGTACCGGCACGGCGGGCGTGGATGGCCTCACCGTGTTGAGCAACATCCAACACGGGATCACTAC
>JBHEKO010000691.1:0-4410 GCA_041859475.1 Candidatus Hydrogenedentales bacterium | reverse complement strand
GTGGAGGCCGCTGTTCACGGCGACCCCACGTTGCTCAAACAGGCCATGCTTCACGACCCCCTCGCCGGGGCAGTCTGCAATCCACCCGAAATCTGGCAAATGACCGACGAGCTGCTTGTAGCCCAATCGCAATGGTTGCCCCAATACCGCAAGGAAATCGCCTCGGCGGCAAAGCGCCACGCCAGCGAACCGCGCCTAGGCAAGCACACGTCCCGCGGCGCAGCGCGGTTGAAGGTGAAAACGCTCACCGAGCTTCGCCGGAGCGCCAAACAGGCCAAGACGAAGAAGGGCAAGTAGGCGGTATGAACGCGATGGACAGGAGGGTCAGGGAGGACACTTCCCATTGAGACCTCAGATCTCAGGTGAAAACTCGAGATTCCCGAACACACACCTTGACGCCCCTTCCGCTCCCATGTTACGTTGCACCCGTGCTTCAACCTGGTCTACCTGGGGAGAGCACGCCCGACAAGACGCAGCACAAGGAAGCCCAGTCCAAAACGGAGACTACTTCCCAGAAAGGATTCCACCATGATCTCGGCCAAGTTGGAGAAAGCCCTGAACAAGCACCTGAACCTTGAATTGTATTCGGCATACGTTTACGCGGGAATGGCGGGCTACTTCGAGTCCAAGAACTTGCCCGGTTTCGCGAATTGGATGACCGTACAGGTGGGCGAAGAAACCGCTCATGCCCAGAAATTCTACCGGTACATCATCGATATCGGCGGGAAAGTGGAGCTTGATGCTATTGGCAAGCCTCCTTCCGACTATCCCTCCACGGTTGTCGTATTTGAGGACACCGTGAAGCACGAGTGCAATGTAACCAAGTCGATCTACAAACTCGTCGATTTGGCCCAGAGCGAATCCCACCACGCAACGGTGTCGTTTTTGCAGTGGTTCGTCACGGAGCAAGTGGAAGAAGAGTCCGTCGCCAATGACATTCTTCAGCGCGTCAAGATGATCGCCAAATCGCCCGAAGGACTGTTCCTCATGGATCGCGAACTCGGCTCCCGCCAGTCGTCCGCGGCGGGAAGCGGAGAGAAGGCCACCTAGTTGGCATCGATATCCCGAAGTCGTGCAATCGCGGAGAGGCGGGTGCTTTGGCACTTGCCTCTCTTTTCGCTTCACGCGCCGAAACCGGGGTATGATTGCATGAAAGTGTGCGAGGTCAAAGGGGAATACACAGAATAATGCCGGACGCGAAATTCGACCAACTCGCGAAGGATTATGAGGCCCTTTATCGGAGCTTCATCGCCCTGCACAAGGAGGTTGAGCATCTATCCACCCTTCGCGAAATCGGCTTGGCAATCAATTCGACTCTAGAATTGAACGACACGCTCACCATCATCGTCAATGTGGTCCAAGGCGCCCTGGATGTCAGCCGGGTTACCATCTACCAACTCGACAAGACAGGCAAAGTGGCGCTGCCTGTCATCGCAAAGTACGGCCAAGACCTCATCAGCCACGACAGGCTCAAAGAAGAGACCGCGCCTCTCGTGGGGACGTCGCTTGGTGAAGCACTCGGTTCGCGAAAGGTCTGCACCTACAATTCCGACATGCAGTGTTCGGCGTATGTGCCGTTGATCGCACAAGATAAACCGGTGGGAATCATGCGAATTGACGACCATCTTGATGGAACCGATTTTACGGACGACGACGCCTCGCTCCTGCAACTCCTGGGACTTCAAATCGCCGTCGCGATCAACAATGCCCAACTCTACGTCAAGGCCGTGACCGACGGCCTAACCGGACTTTATGTGCGCCGTTATTTCGATCTTCGTATGGATGAGGAGTTCGAGCAAGCGCGCCGTTACGGGCGCAACTTCTCGATGCTGCTGCTCGACATCGATCACTTCAAGGCCTTCAACGATACGCACGGGCACCAGACCGGCGACGTCGTGTTACGGCAATTCGCAGACTTGCTTGTGGAGAACACGCGCAAGACCGACATCTGCTGCCGGTATGGGGGCGAGGAAGTCGCGATCATCTTGCCCGAAACGGCATTGAACGAGGCCTCGCTGCTTGCGAGCAAACTGTGCACGCGCGTGCGCACCTATGCCTTCCAGGGGATGAGCAATAACGAGCTTTCCGTTACGTGCAGCATAGGGGTTGCGGCGTACCGCAATGACTACGGGGATGCGGCAAAAATGGTGGAGGCGTCGGACAAGGCGTTGTATCTTGCGAAGTCTTTGGGAAGGAATCGGGCGGAGCTTGCGGGAATCTGAGCGGGTGCGCGCGTGGCTCCTTCAGGCCTCTGTCACTCTTTCCGCGTCTTGCCAACCTCTCCAGCCAACCGATACCCGTCTCTCACCAGCCCCAGATGCAGTTCCGCCGTCGACGCCTTGCCCCGAAGCCGGTTGAGCATCATCGAAAGGCCATAGACGGCGAAGTCGGACCAATAGGCCAAGCGCGCCGCCCACGCGCCGTAGTGTTTACGAAAACAGTAGTATCTGCTCAGGTATTGATGCTTCAGCGCAAAGGCACTCTCTTGGTGCTCACCCGAGCTTGCACCGTGATGGTGAATGACGGTCGCCTCGCCGCACCAGCACACCTCGAGGCCACGCCTTCGCGCAGGCAGGAAGATGTCCATCTCCTCTTCGTACAAAAATATGTTTTCGTCGAAACCGCCTAGCGACTCGAGGTAGTCGCGACGAACCAGCGCGCACGCGCCCGACACCATGTCCACAGCCGCGCCCGAAACGTGTTCCGGCTCGCGCAGCCAATTGCGCATTCCTGCAAAGTGCGAGCGGAATCGGTCTTGCAGGCCAGCCGTGTTCCACAGATTGCGCAGCACCGTTGGAAAGCGGCGGCACGACGGATGAAACCTTCCATCCGGATAGACAAGTTTGGGACCGGCGGCTACGCATTTTGGGCGCTTGTCGAGAAAAGTGCACATCGCAGACAGCGCACCCGGCGTCAGTTCCGCGTCGGCATTGAGTAAAAGGACATACGGCGCCGATCCGGCTTCGATGCCGCGATTGTTGGCAGGGCCGAACCCAATATTCGTATCGAGGGCGATGAGCCTCGTCTCAGGAAACTCGTTGCGTACCATGGCAACGGAATCGTCTTTACTCGCGTTGTCCACGACGATTCCTGTTGTGCCGCCGCCCTCCGCGTTCGCCGCGCGAATCGATGCGAGGCATGCGCGCAGAAGCGCGCATGTATTGAAACTTACGACAACAACGTCTACGGCCATCGTGCTAGATCTATTCCGAACTTGCCTGGGCTTGCTTGATCAAGTCGCGAACATCCATAGTCTTCTCGGCACGCATGCGAAAGACACTCATCACGTACCCATCCTCGATGTCTTCCCCCACTTCGAACTCGCCATACACGGCGACCGGAAGGTCAGCATAATACTTCGAAGCGGCCCCTTCCATCGTGACCATTACCCACTGGTTCATCGCGGGCGGCACGCCGAAACAGCAGAACATCTGGTTTTGGGTCAGCGCGAAGGATTTCACCTTAACTTCGTCGCCATCGCCTTCCACTTCGATCGGCACCATAAACCCGACTACCACCGACTTCTGCTTGTGCAATTTCTTGATCCATGCGGGAATCTGTTCTTGTAGCGGCTTCTTGGGATCCGGGCTGGCGAGTATCGCCTCGGGATCGGGGACTTCGTAGGGGAATTCGCTAATCGCTCCGAACGTAACCTTGAGATACTTTCCGTCTTTCGTACGCTGAAATTCGTGGGGTCCGCCGCCGGCGGGCGCATCACCCTCCATGGTCTTCAGCATGTCGAGCGATTCCTTCGGAAGTGCTCGGCCTAGCGGTTTCGCATCTTGCAGACCACTCGGCGCATCGCTGCCCTTCTCGGGATCGACTGGGGCGTCCAGCGGCGCACCTTGAACCATGGGCGTCGATTCTTCCGCGTAAGCGACAATGAACAACGAGCCGCACACCATCACTCCGCCGAGGAGTAGGACCCACAGTATTCGCGAATCAAGCATTTGCACGTGCTGGAACCTCCGATAGGACCTTGCAGCCGCCGCACGCAATGCGGCGTGATGGCGGATAGTATGCCACATCTACGACATTGGCGTGAGGTGAGTCGCGACGTTGGTGGAATAGGCCTTTACCGCGGGTACAACGCCTGCCAGCAGCCCCACGGCTACCATGCAGACAGGCGTCAGAAACACGGCGGGGTGCATCTCCCACACGTTCAACACCACGCCCGTTTGCTCTCGAATAACCACCGTCGCCACGCCCAGGATCGCGGCATATACCGCGAATCCCAGCAGTGCACCCAATCCGGCGATAGCGCCCGACTCAAACACGATGGCCGTAAACACTGTCGCTTGGCGTGCGCCCAGCGCCCGCAGAATCGCGAACTCCCGGCGCCGTTCGTTAATTGTGTTGTAGATGCTTGCCAAAATTGAAGCCGAAGCCACGGCTACGACGAGGTAGGAA
>JBHEKO010000627.1:0-4854 GCA_041859475.1 Candidatus Hydrogenedentales bacterium | reverse complement strand
CAATGCGTTGACGGGGACGGTCGATGGCGGGCGCATCACGATATCGGCGCAGGGGGTAGATCCGGTCGATGTAATCATTAATATCGAGGCGGCACCGCTGATATTTGAAGGGGCGCAGAACAGAACGCGACCGCCGTTTATCTTGCGGTTCGTGTTTCTCTTGCGCGACAGCCTGGGGAATTCCATCGACACAACCGACCCCGCCATATTGGATGAACTTCAAACGGCGTTCACCGTGGAAGAGGACGAGGTTCAGATAGACCCGGATGAAACGAACCTATTCGTCACGAGCGCAGAGGGCCTGCGCTACAACCTCGCACTGTTGCTGGACTACACGGGAAGTATGTACAACGCGGCTCCCGGCAACGGGGTCGTGATCAATCAGATGGTGACCGCGGCGGCGGAGTTCATCACCGATTTGCCGGAGTCGTACAACATCGCCTTGATGGAATATCACGACCGTCAGCAGAGTAGCCGGTTGATCCACAATTTCTCGACGTCCAAAACGTCGTTGGTCGATGGCCTCCAGGCGTTCTCGGTGCCCTTCGGAGAGAACGGCGCCTCGGAAGTGAACGACGCCGTGCTCGATGCGTGTACGCGTCTCGCGAACGAGGATTTTGGTGTGCCGTCGTTCGACGACGCGGACGTCCGCGCGCTGGTGTTCATTTCGGACGGACGCGACACGTCGTCGGTGAACACCGTGCAAGAAGTCATCGATTTCGCCAAGGACAACCGCGTGCGTCTATACCCGATAGGTTTTGGGGCGAACGTGCGCGCGTCTGCGTTGATTCAAATGGCGACGGAAACTGGCGGTCATTATTATTCCGCGCCGACGCCTGCGGACCTGGCCAACCTTCTTCAAAACGAGTTGGCGTTGGGCGCGGGAGCGCCGGGCCTGATCGTGAAGGAACTGAGCCGGCAGATCGTGCTCACCTACATCACGCTGATTCAGGACGGGTCGCACACCTACCAGATCACGGGGGACTATCAGGGCGTTACCGGTTCCTTCAGCGAGGACGCGGTCTTCGCATTGGGCGGCGTCACGCGGGCGGGACAGATCGGCCTTCGTACGGCGGGCGTCCAACCCGACGGCACGGCGCAAGTCTTCGTGCGCGCCGAGTACGTGCCGCGCAACGTCTCCCAAATCCGCGTGCGATTCATCCCGGCTCCTCCGGCAAACGCCGTCTCGCTGGCTCCGAACGGAATCCTGCAAGGCTGGCAGTTGATCGATGAAGGCGCCGGCCGGTTTACGGCAATCACGCTCGAAACAACCCCGCTAAAGTACGGGACTTTCGGCAACTTGTTCCGCGTCAATTATGACAGCTTGTTGCCGACGGATATCGTGAACCTCGGATTCCGGGTGGACAATCGCGTCTACATCAATCCGCCATTCACGAAGTTCTTTCAGTATCCGGATGACATCGTTTTCGGCGACAAATCGACCTCGGTCAGTGTTGTGCCACTCTTGGAGAGCGATAATTTCGATCCCGACGCGCTGGGCGCATTCGACCGCGACGGCGATACCATTGCGGACTTTGACGATCTGACCCCTGGCCCCCCATTTCCATAAGAAGGGGCTCCGGGTTCATGTGGCGTAGAACCGACGCCAAGGGAGTTTGGGCATGAAGCAAGGTATGACTTGCGGTATCAGGGGCGCCGGCTATGTGCGGCTGGCGCTGAAACCGGCGATGCTGGCCATTGCGGCTATCGGAATTATGGGGTGTCCCACCACGCCGGTGACCCCCGCGGGACCGGAGATTTCCGTCGTCCCCGCCGCGTTCAACCTTGGGGCGACGCTGAACTCGGACAGTTTCGCCGTGACGAACTCCGGGGACGGTGTGCTCGTTTGGGCCATCGGGCCGACACCCGCGTGGCTCACGGTCAATCCCCCGGCGGGCAGTACGCCTGTCGGCGGACCCACGACCGTAACAATGACGGTGGATCGAGCGAGCCTAACGCCGGGGACCTATCAAGGTCAGTTCCGGCTTGCGTCGAATGGCGGCAACCGCCTCATCAGTGTGACGATTCAAGTCTCTGCGGCTCCCGTCGCCCCCACGCTTCAGGTGACGCCCCCGAGTCTGGAGTTCGGTTCGGCGACCTCTAATCTGAATCTCTCGGTCTCGAACGCGGGTCAGGGCACCGTCAATTGGACTATTGACGCGGGTCTGCCCGCGTGGTTGTCAGCCCTCCCCAATTCGGGAACCACCGGTGCGTCTGCTACGACGGTTGGAGTGACTGTGGTCCGTTCCGGGCTCTCGCCGGGACAAAATACGGCCAACATCAATTTCTCGTCGAACGGTGGGAATGTGTCGATCCCGGTCACAATGACTGTCCCTGGGCCGGCCCCAAATCTCACCGTGACGCCGACGGTACTGGAATTCGGCAATAACACGGCCGAGTTGCAGTTGAGCATCCGCAACACGGGCACGGGAACCTTGAATTGGAATCTGGCGGAAACGCTGCCTTGGTTGACGTTGTCTTCCGTTACGGGAACCACGACGTCCGAAACGGACCTCGTGACAGTGAACGTCGACCGCACGGCGCTGGCGGCGGCGGATTACGATGGGACGATAAACGTGACGTCCACCGGCGGAAACGCCACGATAGACGTTGCAATGACGGTGGCGAACGCCCAGTTGGTCGTGACCCCGACGATCATCAACTTCGGTTCGTTTGCGTTGAACAGGCTCTTTGCTATCAGCAATGGCGGAACAGGCACCGTGAATTGGACCATCGACACGTCTGGATTTCCAGTGTGGCTCACGGTGGGTACGACGGCAGGCAGCGTGACCAATGTGGCGCAATCCGTTTTGGCCACGGTGAACAGAGCCGGGCGTCCGGTAGGAAATTACTCGCATACCTTCACCGTGGCTTCCGACGCAGGCAACGTGGACGTGACGGTATACATGAGCGTTGCGTCCGAGCCCACCTTGGTGGTCGGCACGTCGGACCCCCCATTCGGGACTCAGCCGCAAACCCAGGTTGGAAGCGAAAACCAGACGTATGTGTTCACCATTTCGAATGGGGGAACGGGAACACTGAGTTGGAGTATCGATCCCACGGAGTTCGACGATTGGCTAACGATGGCGCCGGTGCAAGGCACGAACGCGGCGGGGGCAGTAACTCCTATCACCATCACGGTGAATCGCCTTGGTCTGAGCACGGATTCTTACGAAGACGACATTCCCATCGTATCGAATGGCGGAAACGCGTTGCTCCACGTGACGATGGTGGTGCCCCCGCGCCCGCAGATCGGCGCAGCTCCCGAGGAAATCAACTTTGGTCTCACCGAAAACACAGGAGTGTTCTCAGTAGCGAACATCGGCGACCCGGGAACGATACTGAGCTTCTATGTGGTGAGCAATACGCCGGAGTGGCTGTTCAATAGCCCAAGTACCGGTGTCAGCATCGGCACGGCGAGTCCCATCAAAGACTTCAAAGACGTGAACATCTCGATCGACCGCGGGGGCATCAACGGAACAAGCTCCGTGGGGTCGTTCACCATCTATGCGTTGGATGCCGAAGGGAATATCGACGAAGAAATAACGCCTGCTACCGTGACGGTCTCGGTCGAGGTAAGCCCCCTGTCGTTCCAATTGGGCCTTGCGCGTACGCGCATTCCATCCATGGTGCGGTGGGATTTCCTCATGCGCGACTTCCGTAATCGGAGCTTCTTCATGGCGCCCGAGGATCTGACGGATGCGTTCCATATCTTCGAAGAAGGCGTTCCGCTTGAGCAACCGACAGAAACGACCCAGGTCGTGTTGCTTCAGAATAGCGTTTTGACGGCCCCCGTGAGCGACTTCCGAACGGACCTGCGAACCACCGTCATGCTGTTGTTGGACTACTCGGGCAGTATGAAGGCGTGGGCGGAATCGCTGGGAACGACAATTCAGGATGTGCACGAACAGGTTGCGGGGAGATTCATCACGGACTACTTCGCGAATCTCTCGAACGTAGAGCGAGGATTTGCGAAACTGGGCTTGATGGAGTTCCACGATCGCGGTACGAACGCGAACCTTGTAATGAGTCCGACAACCGATCCCGCCGCGCTTCTGACCGCGCTGCAGGGCATCAACATCCAAGACAACGGGGCAACCGCCTTGCTTCCGGCAATCGACGAAGCTGCACTTCAGTTGTCGCTGGACGACGGGTCTTTGATTCCGTTCGATACGGCTGACGTCCGTGCCGTCGTTCTCATGTCGGACGGACGCCTCACGACGCCGCCAGGCAAGATCCAGGACACAATCGACACTCTCGTAGCGCTCAATGTCCGGTTGCTTGGTATTGGCTGGGGTAGCGAGGTCAATCACGAGCCGTTGGCACGGTTGGCCGACGGCACGGGCGGCCACTACTATCTGACCAAGACGGAGGTAAACGGCGCTCCGAACATACCCAATTTCGAAGCAAATGCGGCGCTGGGCGCCGATGATATGGCAACCCACACGGTTCTGAGGTACATCACGCTTAACGAGGGAGACAATGTACCTATTCGTTTCGACGGAGCCTTCGACAATCCCAACGACACCCCGGATCAGGGCGTCATTCAAGGTACGTTCAAGGAGCAGGACATCAAACTCGGACTGGTCACTGGCGACATTATGCTTGGCCAGATTTCGCTTCGCTCCAATGGGGTCGTGGCCGGAAGCACGAAGGTTACGCTGCGGGCGGACTATGTACCGCGTAATGTCGACCAATTCGAGTTTGAGTTGACGCTGGCCCCGGCCCATACAGTCACGACAGTAACCCTGGCGAACGGCGGTATCGTGCACGGCTGGTCGCTCTCGGGCCCCGTTGCCGGAAGGTACAGGCTTGAGGCCCCGGTGGGCGAAGTATTGCCATACGGGTCAATAG